>JAYNJH010000020.1:0-646 GCA_038109885.1 Candidatus Margulisiibacteriota bacterium
CCCAGAAACGAAAAATCAAAAAGCAGGCAATTGTGTTCGAACCAGTATATCCGCGGCACAAAAATGGCTCGCAAATGAGCATGATTGCATGCAAGCCCATAAATTAGTAAAGCCAACGATTCTATCGAATACGCTTGAAACATTATTAGGCCGAACAAACACTTATAATCATAAATCACCACCAAATTTATCAAATCGAATCTCGAATGAACGTTCTGCTTCAAGCACAATTAATACAGTTCCACAAAATAGCGCCATCCAATCACCAGTCACCCCAAGGGAAATCCTATCACAAGTTCATGAAACATTAACTCTACAAAAACCAAATCCAGATTTTGCAAATGAAGTATTGAATTTAATTAATGATATCTGTTTTTTAAGTTAGATGTCATTTATTACTGAAAATAAAATGATATTAACTGACATCCTCAATGAAATAAGACAAAAACAACAAATTGAACAACAACGTCAACTAAAAGAATTTCATGATGCCATTATCAAGGCAATCCAAGATCAGTTAAAGGTCGATTAAGACACGCGAGCTAATTTAACTTCTTGGTCAAGATCGATAATATCATCAATTGAACTAACACGATGATTAGAAAAATATGACAACTGAGTTTGAATATAATCATGAATCCCCAAA
>JAYNJH010000020.1:656-14183 GCA_038109885.1 Candidatus Margulisiibacteriota bacterium
CATTGGCAGCATTAAATATAATAGGAAATACGCCGCCCTTTTTACCACATTCAATCGCCAATTTAAGCAAAGGAAATACGGTCATATCAGGCTCAAAAAACTCAAGCCCAGACAACGCCGTTAAATGAGATTGTAAAAATGGTGTTTCCCAACGATCTGGATAAGTCATTGCGTATTGAATTGGATATCGCATATCAGGCCGGCCCATATGCGAAAAGATAGCACCATCAACAGTTTCAACAAACGCGTGAACAATACTTTTAGGATGAATCACAACATGAATATCGTCAAAAGACAAACCAAACAAGTGATGGGCTTCAATCACTTCCAACCCTTTATTCATCATTGTCGCCGAATCAATACTAATTTTAGCGCCCATATCCCAGTTTGGATGCTTTAACGCATCCTGGGGTGAAATACTAGAAAATGTTGAAGGGTCACGTTGCCAAAATGGTCCGCCCGATGCAGTTAATGTAACATGCCCTACATGTTCATAGTTAAAATCAACCGCGGCTAAACACTGAAATAAAGCGGAGTGCTCAGAGTCGACAGGAATTAATTTTACATTATACTGTTGAACCATTTGCATAATAATTTCACCCGCAGCAACCAAAACCTCTTTATTTGCAATCGCTATATGATTCACCTTTGGTATCGCTGCAACCACTGGCGGCAACGCTGCGGTCCCCACAATGGCCACCAATAATAAATCCATCGATTCATCCATTAGTTCAATTAAGCCTGTCTCACCAACAAAAACAATCGGGTCATAGGTTAACTGGCGAATTAGATCATGTTTACGAACGTCATCAGAAACCACAATAAATTCAGGGCGAAACTCCATTGCAATTTTAGCCATCAAATTAATATTTGAATAACCACTCATCCCTTTAAGATTAAATTGATCTGGAAACGCACGTATCACATCCAATGCCTGCGTCCCAATGGATCCAGTAACACCTAATATAATTAAATCACGCTTTTTCATTGAAAAAATAGAATCATCAAATAAACAATGGGCGCGACAAACAAAGAACTATCCGCTCGATCTAAAATACCACCATGCCCAGGCAATAAATTAGAGGAATCTTTCACTTGATGTGTTCGCTTGATTAAAGATTCATATAAGTCACCCATCTGTCCCATTAAACCAATCACCAACGCCAAAACCATAAAGTAATAAGAAAAACCATAGACATAACAAACACACCCCATCAGAACCACAGCCGCAGAAACCCCAGCAACGGTGCCTTCAACGGTTTTTTTCGGGCTCAGATCACTCAACTTTGTTCGACCAAAGGTTTTACCACCATAGTATGCAAATACGTCGGTTGCCCAAATGGACAAGAAAAGTAAACAAATATAAATCAGACCATTTTCAAATTCACGAATTAAATAAATGGATGAAAACCCAAAATAAATATAACAAAAATACTTTAAGTTATTTAAAAATGGACGACGACGGAAAACCAAGGTTTTCCTAAAAAATTCAAAGCAAAAAATAAAAAATAACACAATAACAGGGACCATATAAACCAATGAAAAAGTGACATTAAAAAAATGAATATAGGCCATGATTGCTGTATAAAAAACCATATTCGAAACCATTAACCAAGGGGACCTCAGATCAGTAATTCGTCGAACTTCATAAAAGGACAATACGCCAATGGTTGTCAAAAAAACAAACAATGGCATATCCCCGTTAGATAAAACATAATATCCAATACCTAGTAAAATAATACCAGTAATAATTCGCTTCATTCGTTTAAACCTCCAAAACGACGGTCTCGTTTTTGAAATTCTTGAATTGCCATCGCCAATGCCTCCATATCAAAATCAGGCCAAAACACATCTAAAAAAACCAACTCTGAGTAAGCGGCCTGCCACAGCATAAAGTTACTCATTCGAATATCACCGCCAGTTCGAATTAATATATCGGGATCGGGGACCCCTGAAGTATACATGAATGCATTCAGATCATCTTCCGTTAAATCGTTAAGCGTACCACCAGATCTAACATACGCTTTAACCGCATCAACAATTTCACGACGACCACCATAATTTAACATGATATTCAACTGTATTTTTTGATTATGAGCTGTTTTTTGTTCCCCCTGCTGAATTAAGTCCAATAGTGACGGATCAAACTTGGATAAATCGCCCAAAAATTTTAATCGAACCCCCTCTTCAACCAGCTCATTAATTTCTTCATGAATTGTTGACTTCAAAAATTTCAATAAAAATGAAACCTCTTCTTCGGGCCGGCGCCAATTCTCTGTTGAAAACACATATACCGACAAAACCTCAACCCCCAGTTCAACACAATTAATTAAGGTTTTCTTAAGCTGCTTTTGCCCCTGACGATGCCCAAAGTTACGTGGCATTAAGCGTTTTTCTGCCCAGCGACCATTTCCATCCATAATTATAGCAATATGCTTTGGAATTCGATCTAAATCAATATTATATTGACGAAATAATGAACCTTCACGAGACATCATTAAATGGTTCGAATTTCAGTTTCTTTATCTTTAACTAACTCATCCACTTTTACAATAAATTGATCCAATGTTTTCTGAACGCTATCTGAGAGACGCTTCTTTTCATCATCAGACAAATCATCTTGCTTCTTCAAAGCATCAAGTTCATCACGACGTATGTTTCGCAACGATACTTTACCTTCCTCGGACAATTTCTTAATATATTTCACTAACTCACTACGTCGCTCCTCAGTTAAATCGGGTAAACGTAATCGAATAATCGCGCCCTCGGTTTGTGGATTTAGTCCAAGATCAGAAGATAAAATAGCTTTTTCAACGGCAGTAACAGCACCTGCATCAAACACGTTAACCACTAGTGTATTGCCATCCGAAACAGATACTGAAGATAACTGCTGCAAAGGAACTGTCGCACCATAGTATTCAACAACAATCGAAGACAATAATTCGGGATTTGCTCGGCCCGTCCGAATGGACATGAATTTAGTTTTTAAGTTATCAATGGTTTTAATTAACCGATCTTCAAACGCTGACATTTTGTTTTCCTCCTATTACGGTACCGATAGATTCACCCTTTAAAATACGAACCAAATTACCAGGCTGATTCATGTCAAAAACAACAATTGGAATTTCATTATCTTTGGATAACGAAACTGCCGTAGAATCCAACACTTTCAACTCATTTTTTAATACATCCATATATGAAAGTGAATCGTATTTTTTGGCATTTGAATCTTTAACCGGGTCATTTGAATATACCCCATCCACTTTCGTGGCCTTAAACAAAGCGTCGGCTTCAATTTCAGCCGCTCGCAACGCCGCTGTTGTATCCGTAGTAAAGTAGGGATTCCCGGTTCCTGCAGCAAAAATTAAAACTCGGCCTTTATTTAAATGAGATCGTGCTCGATCAAGGATAAAAGGTTCCGCAATTTCCTTCATATCAATCGCAGTTTGAATGCGTGCATCAACATCCACTTTTAAAAGAGCATCTTTTAATGCCAGAGAATTCATAACTGTCGCTAACATTCCGGTATAATCAGCCGCAATCCGGTCCATGCCATTTTCAGATGCCGCGAGGCCCCTAAAAATATTACCGCCCCCTATTACAATAGCAATTTCAACCCCCAACTGTAGTCCAGCTTTAATCTCTTCAGCAATAAATACCAAAAATTGAGGATCAATTCCGTAATCTCGAGTGCCTTTTATAGCTTCACCACTTAATTTTAATAATACGCGTTTATAAGGTAAGTTCATTAGATTAATCATACCAATAGAAGAAAACCCTTGTAAACCAATCATCTTAAATACTACTCAGTTCAAACGCCTCCCTAACGAACAACTAAATCCAGGTAGAGGACCACACGTTGTCTCGCATTGGCTCATTCGTGTTGACCCACACAAAATTTTGCAACAATAGCATGCTTTCAATAATTAAATAACAAAATCATTTTAAATCTAACTTATTCAATCCAAGATTTGATAAAATATAAATATGCACCATTGGATTCAGTCGTTTTTACATGAGTTTAGCCATATTTTCATTATGGTGTTGCCCTATTTTTTTTTAGGAATTGCAGCGGGGGCATTACTCGAATCAAAAGGAAACTTTGATTTTATAGACCGTTGGCTTGGCAAAGGCAAAAAATCAATATTTTTCGCCAGTATTTTAGGGGGCATTTTACCAGGATGCGCTTGTGCCACCATGCCAATGGCTGAAGGTCTTCTACGTAAAGGCGCTAGAATGGGTACGGTTACCGCATTTACAATGACATCACCTTTACTAGCCCCTCAAACAGTTATTTTAACCTTTGCTCTATTGGGGTCATCATTTACCATCGCCAGAGTTATTTTTGGTTTACTTGGCGGCATTGGCATTGGCTTTTTAGTTTATTACTTTGAATCCAAAAAATGGGTAACCCTACCACCCGAATCCGCAGCAGCCCAATCATGTTGCAGCTCAAAGACAGAAAACCCAAGCTTCAAAAAAAGCTTTATTTCAATTACCAAACAATTGGGGGGGTACCTCATTCTTGGCTTAGCTATTGCAAGTGCTTTAACCGTAACCTTCCCTACTGATTTAATCCCATCAACAATCGGTCAGTACCCTGGGCTAGCCTACTTAATAGCAACACTCGTCGGTATTCCAATTTACATCTGTGAAGGCGAGGAAATCCCCATTACCTACTCTTTAATAACACTTGGTTTAGCTAGTGGTCCAGCCTTTACCTTTTTATTAGGTGCTGTTGGCACCTGCATTCCTACAATACTTTTCGCAAAAAAAATATTGGGTAAGAAAACCATGCTTATTTATGCGATATACTGGTTTATTTTCGCGCCATTAGCAGGGGTCATTTTCAGTTTTATCGCCTAACTACACTCGAAAAAAAGTAAACCCAATCTAAAAATCAATTTTATTGAACCCACCAATTTTTTTCGATGTTTTATAATACCCAATCGTGGGAAAAATTATATTAATGGGAGGCTCTATGAACGAAAACGAGTTAAAAGCAATTATTGAGCAATCAGTTGAACGGTTTGACCATCTAAGAATGGTTGAGAAAATACAATACATTATGGATTTTGGCAAAGTCTACATCCAATACGATTTTTGTTTAAATTAGAGTCATTAACGCATCCCCAATAGCTACCTTTTTTATATTTGAGTAACGCAAACAATATTGAACAATTGGTGCTTTAGCAATAAAACTAACCCCTACCTTTGGGTGATAGTCATAATTATATTTTTTCAAATGAAAATGAACTCTTGGCATGGTCTGGAAATTGGCTTGGCCTTTTAACCATACCAAATCAGCCTTTAAAAATGCATTACGATAGTCTTCAGTCACCTTAGGCAAATACTTTCCAACCATTGGAAAATCATTAGCACTAATAATAAGAAATTCTCGACCCAAGGCATTTTTTAGTGGAAGAAATAAAGAAACAGAATTAACAAGATCATGAATTTCATCAGTGGTAATATCATTCAAGATAGGGCTACTTTTAGCAACCATCGTTACTGATTTCCCACATTTAATCAGCTCCAAAACCACCATCAAATCAAACACAACCTCACCGGCATTATCGCATTCATAAACAATGAATTCACTCTCACCAAATGCTTTTAAAACATCATCACGAACAGGCCATACCCCCTGATGAAACATATCTTTGAGATAACTAAAAACCTGAGATTTTCGACAATCAAAATCAGCAACAATCACATCCAGCCAATTCGCGTAACAGGAGGCATTCAAAAGCAATGCCAAACGATTCACTCTGGGTAGTTCAATAGAAGAAACAAGATCCATCGCTTGACGGTTCAAGTCCATCTTTGTATCAAAAAATAACATACGATCATCCTTAAGAGTGGATCTCAACCAATGTTCCATAAATAAAAAGAATTCAACCAGAGTCCAATCCATCATTGCTGAAGGTGCCTTAATTAACCGATTGGATAACCATTGATATGAATCGTTTAACTCAGGACAAATCACATCATAGAACAACCCCATAAACCGCTTCATAGCAATATAACTTAAGTTAAATTTCCCAAAACGGTTCGATAAACCAAAATTAAGAAACCGTTCCACACCATTTCGACCCAAAGTACGTATCGTAAAATAATCTGGCACAAAATTCACCGATCCATTAAGTAGCCATGAATAATCCTGACTCAATTCACGCTGAGCAACCAGATCAGAAACATAGTCATAGGACGATTGAAATTGACTGCTAAACGCCGAGTCTGACATCTATGACAAATTTAATAGATAATCAAGCGCAAGCAAATAGCCCTGCCAACCCAACCCAGAAATTTGACCAACGCAAACAGGGGCCGTGTAAGAAACATGTCGAAAAGACTCTCGTTTATAAACATTGCTCAAATGCACTTCAACAACAGGCGCTGAAATAGCCTCAATCGCATCCCTTATGGCTATACTCGTATGCGTAAATGCCGCTGGATTAATCACAATACCATCACACGTTGCATTTTTCTGTAGTGTATCAATAATATCAACTTCTGAATTAAACTGAAAAATTTGACATGTTGCCCCTTTTTCGGCTGCAGCTGTTTCAATCCGATTATTTAATTCATCCAATGATAATGTACCATAATGCTGTGTATCGCGAAGCCCCAACAAATTAAGATTTGGGCCATGAATAATCTTTATATTTTTCATAAAACATCCTTTCCAAAAGAATGGTTAAATGCATCACGAATGATATCCTCACTCACTCCCTGAATGGTCTTAGTTGAGCCTAACCCAATGGGAATAACAAAACGGACTTGCCCTTGTCGAACTTTTTTATCTTTTAATAATGCATCAAAGAAAACATCTCGATTAATATTGTCTAAAGAAAAATCATACTGAAATGAATCAATCAATTGCTTAATCCGATTGAAATCATCCTCGGAAATATGCTTTAATTTGAGTGCCATTTGAGCCTCAACCACCATACCTTGCGCCACCGCCTGCCCATGGGAAACCCCCTGATAAGAAAACGCTAACTCAATTGCATGTCCGATCGTATGACCATAGTTTAGAATTTCACGAAGCTCAGATTCCTTTTCATCTTGAGACACCACTTTGGCTTTATTTTGAATCGACTTTTCAATTAAAAAATGCCAAATATCAGGACAGTCTTTATAACAAAACCGAGAAATCGGATCCATATGTTCCTCGATGTACCAAAATAAAGGTTTATCCATAATGACCCCATATTTAATTATCTCAGCCAACCCTTCCTTCATCTGTTCTTTCGACAATGTAGCTAAGAGTGTGGGATCGATCAAAATTTTACTCGGCTGACAAAATGTACCAATTAGGTTTTTACCTGAAGCATGATTCACTCCTGTTTTCCCACCAATCGCAGCATCAACTTGAGCTAATAGAGTGGTTGGAATTTGAAAAAAGCGAATTCCTCTTAAATAAATCGAAGCGGCAAATCCAGCCATATCACCAACCACACCACCACCAAACGCAAGTAAAACATCCTTACGCCCCATTTGGTGATCCAAACAAGCATCAATGATGTGAGTCACGGTGTCCATTTTCTTATATCGTTCACCATCTTCAATTTCTAAGACAACAACATCTAAATCCAAAACCATTTTCAATTCATTAATAAACAAGTTACATAACTTTGCTATGGTTTTATTAGTAACAATTAACGCTTTTGTGGCTCCCGTCAAATCAGTCGAATCGATCATTTCGTAAGCAGTTTCACCAAAAATAATAGGAAACTTTTTACCAGTCGAGTTATTTATAAAATAAGTTTTTAACGAACGTGTCATAGCCATATTTTAACGATAACGATTAATAATTTTTTGTGCAACTTCTTCAATCATCAAATCATCAACATCAATCGTCTCGGTCGCAATCGAAGCATACAATGGTTGACGTTGAATAAAGCGTGTTTCCATGCCGTCATCTGCCAAAGGTCTCACATTACCTATATCATCACGGATACGATTCAGCACTGTTTCATAGGATGCCTTCAACCAAATCAAATGTGGGCATTTTTTTAATACGTCATAGGAAGGTTCGTGAGTCAAAATTCCTCCGCCAGTCGAAAGAATATACGGATCTGAATGGTGGACTGTATCACGCAATAATTGATATTCGCGTTCTCTAAAATAGGTTTCACCATGCTGTTTAAATAAAGATGAAATATCACCAAAAGAGGCCGCAATTTTAAGATCTAAATCAATAAACGGCATGCCTAATTCCTTAGAAACATACGCGCCAACAACGGATTTACCAACACCCATAAATCCAATAATTACCAAGTGGTTTACCATACTTTCCTCCTTAATTCCCCCCGTCTTCTTAATCTATCAAAAGTCATTGAAGTCAATTGGTTCTAAATCAAACAAAGCCAATTATTCAACCGTAACACTCTTCGCTAAGTTTCGTGGCTGATCTACATCACAACCTAAATCCAAAGCAATGTAGTAAGACATCATTTGCAATGGTATAACGGTTAACAATGGCGACAATTCATCGCTGCAATCCGGAACATAAATAACATCATCAGCCAACTCTGCAACAATGTCATCACCTTCAGTTGCAATAATAATTAAGCGTCCCCCACGTGCCTTCACCTCTTGAATATTTGAAATCATTTTTTCATACGTCGATGTTTTAGGCGCAATACAAACAACCGGCAAATCATCATCAATCAAGGCAATTGGGCCGTGCTTCAACTCCCCGGCAGGGTAACCCGTGGCATGAATATAAGATAACTCTTTTAACTTTAACGCACCTTCCAACGCTGTTGGGTAATTTAAACCACGACCAATAAAAATAAAACTTTTAGATTCAAAATATTGTTTCATCATGGTTTGAATCAAAGACTCTTTAGTTAAGGTTTGCTCAATCAACACAGGAAGCTTTTTAATTTCATTAATATGATTCAAGTATTGTTCCTCAGAAATGGTTTGACGAATTTTCGCTAAATAAAGACTAAATAAATAAATCGTTAAAATTTGTCCAACATAATTTTTAGTACTGGCAACACCAATTTCAGGACCAGAGTTGGTATAAATGACCCCATCGGATTCACGATCAATTGAACTTCCCTTAACGTTAACAAACGATAAAATAGAAAAGAACTTACTCTTTGCTTCTCGAATACATGCCAATGTATCTGCCGTTTCCCCAGATTGAGAAATTGCAACCACAATCTCATCAGAACTGCTTAATAAACGTCGATAACGAAATTCAGACGAAATATCAACCTCAGTTGGCACTCGTCCCAAATCTTCAATAAGATACTTACCAATTAACCCCGCATGCCAAGATGTTCCACAAGCTTGAATAATAAACCGAGACATATTTTCCAAATCCTTAGTTTTAAACTTTAAATCAGGGAACACAATTTCGTTACCTTTAATGTAAGTATCTAAAATTGAACGAACAATTTGAGGTTGTTCATAAATTTCTTTTTGCATAAAATAGTCGAATCCATTTTTTTCCGATTTTTCGGAAGACCAATCCACCTCTGACACTTTATACGAACACTTTTTACCATCAAAATCAAACACCTCTATATTTTGCTTGCAAACTTGAGCAATCGTATTATCCTCCATGTATATAACGCGTTTTGTATGGGGTACAATCGCATTAACATCAGAGGAGACATAATTTTCTTTTTCACCAACACCAATGATTAATGGACTATTTTTTCGGGCAATCACCATGCAATTTGCATCAAATGCCGATACCACACAGAATGCAAAAGACCCTTCCAAACATGCCACTGTTTTTTGAACCGCTTCAACAAGAGACCCATTGTAAAATTTATCAATTAAGTGAACAATAACTTCACTATCAGTTTGCGAACGAAACAAGAACCCATCTTTAATTAAATCAGATTTAAGTTGTAAATAATTTTCAATAATCCCATTGTGAACTACAGAAAACCGTTGTTTTGCATCAAAATGAGGATGGGCATTCACCTCATTAGGAATACCATGGGTGGCCCATCGTGTATGACCAATTCCAATCGTTGCTTTTGAACTGGTTGTTTCCAGTTCTTTAGCTAAAACATGAACTTTTCCGGTTCGCTTCCAAATACTAATTTCATCATCTGATACAACCGCAACCCCCGCAGAGTCATAACCGCGATAACTTAATCGCTCAAGCCCTACAATTAAGACCGATAAAATATCTTTACTACCAATATAACCAACAATACCGCACATATTATTTAATTAATGATGCAACCACGTCACCGCCAACCATTCGTTGCAGTTCACGAGACACATCTTCCTTCCGTATTTCTTCAATTTTAACATAACTCTGATCATCTTTGACTGTTTTAATTATTCTAAAGTGAGCATTTGCACAACGCGCAATTTGAGGCAAGTGAGTTACCACCAAAAGTTGGTAGCCATCGCCAAGGCCTTGCAAAACATTCCCCATATAATTTGCCGTGATCCCACCCACACCCACATCTATTTCATCCAAAATTAAAAGGGGCTGTTTTAAAACTGCTGCATGCCCCATTATCAAGGCCAACATCACACGAGATAATTCACCACCTGAAGCAATTCGTTTTAAAGAGTTTAATGGCATATTTGGATTACCACTAAACGTAAATTCCAATCGATCAATACCATGCGCTGATAACGAATCAATATCTGAAAATTCAACATCAAACTTAACATTAATCATCCCCAACTGTTTTAATTGATTTACAATAACAAACACAAATTGGGCTTTCAGTTCACGCCGCTTTTGAGATAACGATTGGGCTAATTTAAATGCCACTTCATAGCTTTGTTGAACAGACAGATCCATGGCCGTTGCATTTTCTAAAATTTCATTCAACTCTTTAATTTTATGCTTGGCCGCTTCAGCTTTATCTAACAAAGAATCCAAAGCGTTAACGTTATATTTCACCTTTGCTTTAAAAATTTGGTTCAATCTTGCATTAACCTCATCCAAATCAATGGCCTCTAAGTATTCTATTTCTAAACTTTCTTGGGTCATTGAATAATGTAATGTATTAAGTTGCTCAATTATAGAATCATTATCAAGCGCAACAGATTTAGATTTAAGCTGTGAAAAGGTAATCATTAATTGATCAAGATGAGTTAATTTTGAAATTGAATCATCAGCAACACTTCGAATTTGATCCACCAGTTGTTTACGTTCTTGCAACACTTCACATTCTTTTTGATCACTATGAAGCTTGTCTTCTTCGCCTCGTTGAAACAATTGCAGATCAACATCTTGAACCAACATCTCCAATTCAAGCAGTTCTTTTTTTAAATGAGATTGATCGTGATCAAATTTACGTTGTTTTTCCACCAGCATTAAATAACGTTGATACGCTTGGCGATAATCGGACAACAGTTGCTGGGCTGTCGCGTCCATGTAAACATCAAACATATCAATATGGTTACTTGAATCCATTAACTCAACCACTTGGTGTTGTGATGTAATAAAAATCAATTTTGACATAACATCTTTAAAAACCTTAAGCGACACCGATTCGAAATTCAATTTGTTAACACATGGCTTGGATTTAAAAATACGACGGGATACAGTCAAACGATCACCATCAAGAATCTCTGGAGGTAGGCGTAGAGATTCCGGGACCACAAACGTCGCCTCAATAAACGCCGACTCTTTTTCGGGGTAAATAACAGACGAAGAAGCCATTTGGCCAGCCAGTAGGGACAATGACTTTATTATCAATGACTTTCCAGCCCCAGTTTCACCCGTAATCACATTAAAACCCGACTTAAAGTCAATTACCATATTTTCAACTAAAATAAAGTTTTTAAGCTGTAAAGACTCAAGCATGCTTGTAATAATATACTCAAGTTCAACCCCATGCAAATTTTTCGTAATTTTAAAGATAAAAGGCGCTTAAACTAAATATGTTGATAGTAATAAACACTGGCGTTTCCCCATGCAAATTGATCCACAGTTGAATGAATCTCCTGAAATTCAGAACAGCGAATACCATGACTAATAGTAACTAAAATCCCCCCTTTTGGAATATGAGATAAAAATTGTGAAATCATACGTTGGCGATTTAATTTTGACCAAGAGGTCCAAACACATAAAAACACCACATCATCGTGATCAAAGTAAGGCAAATTTGATGAGCAATTTACCTTTGAAATAAGCAATATTGATCGAACGACGTTTATCATCTTCAAATAATGGCGCTGGGTATCACAACACACGACTTTTTTATGATGAAATAAACGCATCATTAATGCAACCAACCCCTCACCACAACCAACGTCAACAAAGCACCCCTTACCCTTTACTAAAGGATGAGACAAAATTCGATTCATAGTTAACAGAGGCGAGGAAAGGTAGTTATTATCCCCATCAATCGCCTCCCGAATCAACATCCTAGCCACACGGTAGTGCACCACAATAATATAAAAAATAAAAAAACGAATCATCCCAAAAGGGTAACTTGCTGTTTATGAGACATCGCATCTACCGCCAAGCATGAATGAACGGGAAAGAGTAACAACTCATGCCCAATCTCAATGCGATCAAAGGCCAATTTTGGCAACGTAATCACCGCATGCTCTTGATACAATTCTATAATTTTCCCACCGGCAATCGGCGCATCCGGGAAATCAGTGGATGGCCACCCAATCCATCCATACATAACATCAGGGTCAGGGTGTTTTTCGTTTGACAAATGAACCGCCCCAGCATGCACAACAACACGTAAATCGGTATCAAACTTACTAATAACACTGGAGCGTAATGCACAAGCTAAGTGACTAAACTCACAAACCCCCTTGGCATGCATGGTTAAATCATTTAACAAAAAATTACCCGCGCGAATTTCAGTTACTTGATCAAAAAAGTTCATTGCCAAAAACGACGGTGTATCACCAACCGACAAAGGTAAAGATTCATTTAAGGCCAGTTCAAGATGCTCTTTCAATTGTAAAATTCGCATCATCGAGTGTGCCATTTCAGACATCACTTCATCTTTATTTTCACACTGGTAATGGTGTCCAAAATGAGAAGTTAATCCTGTAAAATGATGATTGGAGCGATTCAATTGATCAATTAAATCCAGCAATGTTGATTCATGCTTCCAGTGAACCCCTGATCGCGCTTGACCAGCATCAACCTCAATCATTACATTGACCGGTTGATTTAACCCATTAAGTGCAACCACTTGATCCCGATGATCAACATACAGTGTTATTTCACAAGAATAATCCGCCAAATAATCATTTAATTGTGAAATCCAATGGGGTGAACACGGCATCGCCAAACAAATATCTCGCCAGCCAGCATTTAAAAATGCAGAAAGCATAGTCAAATTAGACACGCAAATTTGCTGAAGGCCTAATTCACGTAACGATTCACAATATTCAGGTCGGTGCAACGTTTTCAAATGTGGCCTTAATTTAATACCCAGCGCATCACATTTAGATTGAGCAGTTTGAAAGTTTTTAATCATTCGTTTTAAATTAATTTCCATCATTGGCAGTGAAGACATAATTTTTATTATACAATAACACTATGACAGA
>JAYNJH010000020.1:14193-14935 GCA_038109885.1 Candidatus Margulisiibacteriota bacterium
CTCCATACCCAAGCATTTGATACTAAAAATACTTGCGAGGATAAATTAATTAAACTCAATCATAGCTTTCAGCAGTGGAAAGAGCAGCCCATGCATGATCGACAACGTTGGTTAATCCAACTTGCATCAAACATTACCAAAAAAAAATCCAAGATTGCAACGCTCATTAGTACCGATATGGGCAAACCCGTCACCGAAGCCTTAAAAGAAGTTGACAAATGCATTCAATGCTGTCAATTTTATGCCCAAAAAATTGATTCTATAACCGAAAAACTCAACGAAGAAAATGGGCAACGTTTGCCGGTAGGTGTCATATTGGGAATCATGCCATGGAACTTTCCAATATGGCAGTTAATTCGGTTTATTGTCCCTGCAATTATCGTTGGCAATACCTGTGCTATTAAACCCGCACACAATACATTTCGAGTTGCAGCATCACTACTTGAATGCAGCCCTAAAACAAACCCAATCATCGATTGCATCATACCTTCCGACCATGATGCATCTAAATTAATTGGGCATCCACTTGTGGCCGGGGTATCGTTTACAGGGAGTGTCAATGTGGGGCGAAAAATTGGCCAACTAGCCGCTGAGCATTTTAAACCCTGTGTTTTAGAATTGGGCGGGTCCGATCCTTATATTATATTTGAAAATGCCGATTTAGAACCCGCCATAAGCACGGCGGTAAATGCCCGATTTTCAAATTCAGGACAAACATGCATTTCAGCAAAACGATTTTTAT
>JAYNJH010000020.1:14945-19750 GCA_038109885.1 Candidatus Margulisiibacteriota bacterium
AAACCAGCCGCCACTTACATTACAACAACCCCGTGGACCCAACAACAACTTTGGGCCCAATGGCGCGAGAAAACTTACAGCAACAAGTGTTAGACCAACTCAAGCGTGGTGAATTAGATTCTCAACAGATTAGATTTAAATACATACCTAAGACACCTCCCCAAGGGTATTTTATTGCCCCCCATATTATTGATGCAAGAACACTCCACCAAAATAATCCACTCCTAATTGAAGAGGTATTTGGGCCTATTGCCATATGCGACTCATTTGAATCAACCGACGATGCCATTGAAAAAGCAAATCGGACAACATTTGGTCTAGCAGCAAGTATTTGGTCTAATGACCCAGCAACAGTTAATGCGTGCATTAAACACATTGAATGTGGAACCGTTGCCATTAACAAAGCCGTTCACTCAGCATTTGATACCCCATTTGGTGGCTGGAAACAGTCCGGCATTGGGCTTGAACTCGGAATCAGTGGCGCAATCAGCTTTACTCGCTTCAAAGCCATTCAGTAAAAATATTGATGTTTAAATTTAAAGTATAAGGGGAAGTTACATTAATATAAGTAAGAAGCATTTTATGAAATTTTTAACATCAATAATATTAAGTATACTATGTTGGACGATGCCAGGTTGGTCAATGTCACTACAAAATACAACCTTTGGATTATATACAGAGTTTCCATTATCCAATGGGATCTTTGCGGAGTATCAATTAAACACTACCGATTTTTTTAAAATTCGCTATGGCTACTCCCCTGAATACTACATGAATGCACTTGGTGACATTCTGAGTTTATTTGATTGGTGGAATGCCAATTACAGCAGTTTACTCACTGAACTTTGCACAGGCATGTATGGGCTTGAACTAAGTTTCGGAACTCAATCATTTTTGGGAAAAGAAAACTTGATTGCCAATGCAGGGGTCACCCTTTATGATTTAAATTATAATAACTTAGGCACGAGTACATTCAATAGCGTATTTGGAACCAACATCCAACAAGGTAGAGAGCTTAAAGTAAAAGGAAAATTAGTCGCGCTCCATTTTAATGTAGCCAAATCCATTCCAATCAATCAAAACTGGACAATTCAACCGGGTATAAATTTGAATTACGTTTACTCATTTTACGGTAGCCTAAATTCCGAATTAATTAACAATGACGCTTTATCTTATAAACTTAACAGTTGGCTACGCAACTATTTAGAAGGGCTATTTTTACCAACAGCAATGATTGAAATTAGATACAAATTTTAAAAAATCACAACGGCTGCTTTGCACTTTCAAGCGCTTTGGCAAAAACATCACTTAAACTAAATACATGACACTGGCAAAACGATTGAATATCCGCACGATTCAAAAGGGTAACAATGTCCGTTAATTGATCTGATGGTTTGGTAGAGTTTAAAACAACACAAAAAAGAGGGGTTGAAAACTGAACATTAGGACGACAATAATATGCGGATCTAACCAATGATTTAGACGATAATTGAGTCTTGAAAAATTCCTGAACACGATCCCTTTGCAATGCTTCATCGACAAAAAACACATTTCCTAATGCTTTTAATAACGTTGGGGTATCCAAGCGTTGCGGCTGGGAAATCAATGCCAACAATTTAAACTCATCTCGAGTTAACAACACAGAGTTTTGACTTGCTGATGTAATTGTAATGCCCAAAATATCATCAAAAGATTGTGCCTGAAAACAAAGAAAGTCTGCCGATATTTTTTGATAGCTTAACCCATGTTGACCAATTTGTTGTTCAAAAACATTAGAATTTGAATAGGCACAAATTAAATTCCCCTCAAACTCAACAGCCCCATCTATATTATTTGGAAAAGTATAGATTAATGAATTTGGATCATCCGGTGACGCCGTTGTAATTGGAACAAATAGCGTTGAGGTAAGCAGGGCCTTATAAAATAGTAAACGATTGGTTTGAGATCCATCCACCAACAAATTATCAATTGCCGTATCCAATTGAGGTTGTTTAAAAAAAGAATCAATTCCAAATTCAATGGCCAATTCTTTTGAAAATTGAAATGACTGGCGAGACCAATCTGTCGCCACAGTTGGAACCATTTGATCCGAAAAGGTCGTTTGCTTTTCAAAATCAAAAATTAAACTCAAACGTTCATTAACTATAATCCCAGCACGATTTCCCGCATGGTTCCAACGTAAGATCACATCAGTGGCATTAATGGGTTCATCAAACACAATCTGGTCCACAATACTTTCCTCGGATTTAAGCGGAACCACCGCATACACAATTGAAATATCATTATCCGATTCAAAAATTGTTATGAACGGCGCATTATGGGATTGTGACTGAATTAATGACTCAGCCTCAAAATTTACTTTTTTAGTCATAATTTTAATGTATCATACGGGATTCAATAATGTGAATTCCATTTTCAAGTTGATGAAGATCAGACTGTATTTTTTTAACGAATTTCGAAACAATGGTTGGCTGAAATGAAGATGGAATAAAAGCTGAACACCATCTAAACAGGAAAATTGCAACGGCTTCTAAACATCGAAACTCATTTCGGTTTCCATCCAACAACGACGGTCGATATATAATTAATCTTGAAAAACCAATGGATTGAAGAGCCAATTCAATTTGAGCCTTCGTTTTCAAGTAAAATGACCATGCTGTTTTACTGGCACCCATGCTTGAAATAAGTATAAACGAATCAATACCAAATGCCACCCCCAAACGAGCGGCTTGCAAAGGAATTTCAACATCTACAAATTTAAACATTGCTTTTGTTTTGGCTTTTTTGATGGTGGTACCAATACAGCACAAAATATCAGTAACATTTTCAAACAGGTGGCTAACCATGGTTAAATCATTAAAATCAACAACATGAACATAAGTTTTAGGACCCAAATCCTGTGTAGGCGTTCGAACCAAACAGCGAATTTCACCAATCTTAGGGTCTTGTTGAAGCTGCACCAAAACCGATCGCCCAACCAAACCAGTGCTACCCAAAAGCAATACAATTTTAGGGGACACAGGCATTTCAAAAATTATTTCGGCCCTTGTTGAAAATGAGCAATAATTTTGGCCACCTCTGGGGGTACAAAAGACTCAATTGATAAGTTTTTTTTAATCTTAATTCTTAAATTTGTTGATGAAACTTCCGTAGGATAAACTTCATGAATTTTAATATTTTTTTGATAAGGTATAAGTTCCCTCGGGAAAACTTTCATTAAGCGATCATGATCAATTCCCTGACGAAGAATAACCAATAAATCACACTCTTGAAGTATGGATTCATAATTTCGCCAACGATGGAATTGATAAAGTTGATCAAAGCCAACCACTAAGGTGAGCGTTTTGGGTTGATACTTGGAATGAATATAAGCAATTGTATCGGTAGTATACGAGGGACGTTGAACATTAATTTCAACAGGATCAATGATAATGCGATCATTATCACCAAAAACAGACTGCAACATTGCCATTCGGACATCACTTGGGAAAAATGTTTTTGGCTTATGAACAGGATGTCCTGTTGGAACTAAAAGCAACTGATCGGTTGCAGCGACATTCAAAATATAATCAACAATATCCACATGCCCATTATGAAGTGGATCAAAAGCCCCACCAAACAGTGATACGTGCATTAATAAGATTCCTCTCTGGCAAATACAACGAAAAGTGTTTTGATACAGATTTTAATATCAAATAAAAAAGACCAGTGATTAATATAGTAAAAATCATATTTTATTTTATGCTCAGGGCGACGGGTTAATACAGACCGGCCATTAATTTGAGCCCAACCAGTAATCCCAACAGGCACCACATGACGTTTATTAAATAAAGGGATGGTTTTAGAAAATTCATTTATAAAAAAAGGCCGCTCAGGGCGAGGCCCAACAATGCTCATTTGCCCCACCAAAACGTTCCAGAATTGTGGCAACTCATCAATCGAAAACTGACGTATAAATTTCCCACCTTTAATGTATCGCATATCACCAGACTCATCGACCATTACTGGCCCAGACCCCTGTTCCGCATTAGGTACCATTGAACGAAACTTAATCATTTTAAATGGTTGATTCAAATACCCCATTCGCTCCTGCAAATAAAAAATAGGCCCATTGGGTGAAACCAACCGAATCCAAACAATTGTCAATAAAAAAACAGGCGAAAAGAAAATCAAAACAACCAACGAAGCCAGAACATCAAACAGTCGTTTTAAAAAACGCTCAAAAAGTTGAGATCTTAAATCAATCGTAGATACCACAGGAATACCATCAAATGTTCGAAATTGATTAAATGGTGAACTTAAAATGGGTTCAGTAAGTACATTTAACTCAATATTATTCGATAAACAAAAAAAGCTAAGCTCACGATATTGAAAATTTGAAATATCCCGCTTTACTAAAAAAAGAGCATCAATATTTTGATCAATACAAATTTGTTTATAGGAATCAACACTCCCAAGCAATTTGAATCGGTTTTTCAAGTGAAAATATATTTTATCTGGAGGCCCATCATCCAGTGTACCTTCATAAAAATACCCCAAACCTGGATACAATATCATCCGTTCAGCAATATCCTGAGATAGATGCGATGATCCAATAACGATCGAGCGGCGAGCACCAACGCCTTTCGAATAGAGGTATGTTTCAACACGAATAATTATGATTCGAGCCGCAATTAATAACACAGATAAAATCAGCCAAAAATAAAGAACCACCATTCTCGAACCTGGAATTATTAAATAAAAAAATTGAATAAAAATAATGGCAACAATCGTTAAAGTTGTCGCCTTCACCATTTGAACCGCTT
>JAYNJH010000020.1:19780-21834 GCA_038109885.1 Candidatus Margulisiibacteriota bacterium
AATTTCAGGAAGGACCCCGGTCTTTGGTCGATAGCCCCCCACCAGAATGATGGCCACTAATGACAGTAAACTGATCACCCACAGTGAAGACAAATAAGGCTCAATTTGAGCATGATGTTGAATTAAGCCATATTGAACATTCCATAAGTATAGCGTAATAAATGGAATTTTAAATTTAACAACATAGGCCAAAACAAATGAGACCAATACACACAAAAAGTCACTAATTACTTTGGCAATAATAAATCGAACTAAATTAATTGATCGAACTCGGATTTTAAGCCTCTTTCCATTAAATCTTGAATTATTTTTTTGGGGGATACATCATGTTCAAAAAATAAACGCCCAATCGACAAAATTATCGGTAAATCTAAAGATTCCTCAATAATTTTTGAATGAATTAATCGAATGGTTCGAACGCCCTCGGTTTCTCCACGATTGGATTTTTCCCACTCATTACGATTGGGGTTCTGAATCACCTCATAACCCAATTGCCAATTTCGGGATTGAGACGAAGAGCACGTAGCAATTAAATCGCCCAAACCAGACAAGCCCATTAACGTGGATCGTGACGCTCCAAAAAAAGCAAACAAACGCTCCAATTCAAGTAAGCCACGAGTAATCAATGCAGCTTTTGCATTCTGGCCATAATCTAAAGCATCTAAGCAACCTGCCGCAATGGCAAAGATATTTTTAAAAATACCACCACACTCTACACCCCGAAGATCCGTAGACGTGTATACCCGAAAATAGGAATTACTTAAACACTTCTGAATTTGTTGAGCAAACTCATGATGGGTCGAGGCAACCACTGTGGCCGCAGGCTTTTTTTGAGCGATTTCAAGCGCTAAATTAGGCCCAGAAATAAGTGCGACCTCACCAGAAAATCGAGAAGCAATCCAGTCCGAAATAAATAAGTTTGGCTCGATAACACCCTTTGCAATTAATGCAATTTTGGTCATCTTCTGCCACACCAACTGATGCTCATACTCAATTAATTGCTTCGAAGAAAAACCCAAAACAACAAAATCAGATGCATAGCAGTCATCAAAATGGGTTGTTGTTTTAATATTAGGGTCCAGTTTCACTCCTGGCAAACGATGGTGTTTCGCTTCTGTATGAATAGATTTAGCAAGCGATTCTTTGTAACACCATAATGTAACATCATGCCCATTTCCAGCTAAAATATTTGCAATGGTGGTGCCCCAAGCACCGGCCCCAATCACTGAAATGGCTGTCATTTCAATTTATTTTCTGTCCCCTTTAATAAACGTAGAATATTGGAACGGTGTTTCACAATAATAAACAGGGATATCGGTAATATTGAATAAAAAATAACCGAGGAAACGTTAAAATAAACCATTAATGCTGGCAATAAAACACAACCCACCAATGTCCCCAAAGAAACCAATCGTGTGGTAATAATAATGATAATAACCACGCCAAAGGTTATAAAAAATGGAATGGGGGTCAACATTCCAAATACACCGGCCGCCGTTGCAACCCCTTTCCCGCCACGAAACCCTAAAAACAAACTAAAAGTATGTCCAAAAATGGCAGTAAAACCAATTAGAACATGCAAGATTGGAGATGCAAACATACTCATTGTTAACCAAACAACAAGTGTCCCTTTTAATGCATCCAAAAGAAAAACAAGTAACGCAAATTTAAAACCAAGGGCACGATACACATTTGTTGCACCAAAATTACCGGAACCAATGTTCGACAAATCAATTCGCTTAAGTTTTGCAATAATTGCAGAAAACGGAATCGCTCCTAACAAATAGGCTAACGTTAAAAGCAAGCCAAAAACAGCTGGGGCTTGAATCATATTGCTATATTCACGTCATCAAAAACGTGCTCTGCCAAATATGAGCTTCGGACCAAAGGCCCTGAAAAAACATAACGGATACCCGCAGCTTCAGCAAGTGCTTTATACTGTTCAAACTCATCCGGTGTGTAATATTTTATAACATCAGCATTATCTTTAGAGGGCTTCAAATATTGCCCCAAAGTTAAGATATCCACATCTCTCTCAGCCACATCCTTAAATG
>JAYNJH010000021.1:0-14587 GCA_038109885.1 Candidatus Margulisiibacteriota bacterium
TAACGCGTCTTTTAATGCATACACTTGCTCATACTGTGGGGCAACCTTATACGGCTCCATGTACGTTCGTGCATGAATGCAAATCATATTCGCACCCGCATTCTGAACTTGTAAGCCAAAATCAACCAAATCATCCCCATTACTCCACCCCAACCTAGTTTTTACAGATACAGGTAAGTTAGTGGCATTCGCAACCGCTTCAACCAATTGGCACGCCAAATCAGGGTTCTTTCTTAACGCAACACCATGTTCAGACTTAACCACTTTTTTAGATGGACAGCCCATATTTAAATCAATCCCCGAAAACCCCATATCTTCACACACCTTCGTAGCCGTTACAAAGGTTTCAACATTTTTACCAAAAATTTGGGCAATAACAGGCTGTTCGCTCGGGTGAAACTGTAATTTACGTTTTAATTTATCGGCCGAAAAATGCAACCCATCCGCCGAAGTAAACTCGGTAACCGTCACAATATTAGGGTTAACCTCTTTGCAAATACGACGAAACGCCGAATCCGAGTATCCGTCCATGGGGGCTAAACCAATAATGGGTTTTGGCAAATCCTGCCAAAATGATTTATTCATAAAATCAGATTAGCAAATGAGGCTAAATTTGACCATAGTGAGTTCAGTACAAGTGCCCTAAAACGTTACAAATATTGAATTATTTTACAATTCCAAAATTAAATTCAAACAATGCAAAACTATTTAATTGGCCTAAAAATCTAGCAAACTAATTATGATAAATAAAACCGGTTGAGTTTCAAGTAATCACTTTAATTGGCCATAAGCTAATATTTAGATCTAACAGAGCTAAATGAAAGTGACTGGACTAAACGTATTTGGATGTTTTAAAAACCTTACTAGACCATTTTTAAAACTATCAAATTGAAAAAAAGTTTGTAGAAAGTCAGACAGATTTTAAAGATAAAAAACAATATTTAGTTGATAGAAAAAACCAATTATATGATTTGGCGACAATGTATGAATCCGCTCGACAGTCTTCTAAATTGATTGAGGAAGACTAAAGCGATCAAACTACTTTAAAATGTTTAAAAAATAATTAAATTGGGAAATAAATACTAGCTCAATAATTGGGGGAGAAAATGGAAAAACCGACAAGCAAAATCACTGAATTACACAAAAAGTTTCAAAATGCATTTAAAACCCAACTAAATAAAGTTGCTGAAGAAACGGGCGAAGATGTCAGTGAATATGAAAATCTATCGCCAAAAGACCATTTAACTCGAACAGAATCGATACTAGAAAACGCACTAACATCAATATCGCCTGAATTAAAGGGAAAAGTCAATATGGAAGAAATTAGTAAAAAAGTTCTAGAAAAATTCAAATCAGAAGAAGCATATATGACCCAGTACATTAATGACCCAGAAAAAGTAAGCAATGAAGTCATGATGATCATTGAAAATCAAATCAGTGACGCAATGATGGGCAATTTTAGCGCTATTTTTGACAATATGGCAAAAGAGTTAGACACAAAAAAAAAGCTCGATGCCGTATATTGTGAATGGATGGACGGCCTCCAGCGATATGGAATAAAGATCATGAAAACCGCCATTGTATTTGAACGATTTGAGCCCAAACACCAATCTCAAGATCTATTTGTATTTGATATTAAAACGAAAAACATCCAAAATAGGAAAGGCCAAACGTTAGATGATAGAGAAAAAAAGAAACTAGCGACTCTATATGAAAGCATGGCCAAACACAACGAAAAAATTGACTATTACATGGATGTTGAAAAGTAGAGTCGATTTATAACCAAAAAATGAATCTAATTTTCACGCATTTCGTCGTTTAAAACGATCAAAAAATGGGAATAACAACGCTAAGTAAATCATTATTATGATAAATATTCATAATTTTAATTGATGATAATGATAATTGGGGGAAAATAATGGACGTACCAAGTACAGGAAAAAATAATCTAAATCTAAATGTAAGTAAGTTAAAAATAGAGCAAAAAACTATCGTCTCAAAACTTAAATCAACATTACCACAAAAGGCAATAAGAAACCCAATAACTAAATCTGTAGGTTACATTGGAGGTAGCGTTGGTGCAACTGTAAAATTTTTAGCTTTCACACTTCCTTTGACAGTAGCAGGTACTGCTATAGGGGTTACTGGTGGAGCTGTTGGTGGAGGTGTTGGTGGTGCATTTACTGCTGCTGGTGGATTTTTACGTGGTTTTCTTGGTTTTATAGCTGGAGTTGAAGAACACATGTCAGGGGGAGCAGAAATGATAGGGGAAGGAGTGGCTTTAGCTGTTGGTACACCGTTTGTGGGTTTAGCTAAAGGATTTATGATTGGTAAGAATATAGGCTCCTCTAATGCACTAATGAATCAAGAGTTTAAAGAAGTTACAAAAGAAATTGATAAAAAACAAATCACAAAAAATATAGGTGATACGGAACTTAATGCATTTTTTGAGAAAAAAATCATAACAGATTCTGAAGAAACAAATGCAACAGGGTATATAGAAACAAATGCAGAACAATTAGACAGAATATTAACTGACCCAATACACACAACAGAGAAAGGAGAAAAAATATATATCAGACCATTTAGTAAAAATGATGAAGCACAAAAAGCACAAAAAAACCAACATTTTAACGCCGTCAAGGAATTAAAAGGGATAGAAACAAAAAAAGATGCTATAGAATATATGAAGAACAATGAAAGAGGACTTTTTTGTTTAGAATCAAAAACATTCCCAATAGTAGAATCTACTGATGCTGACTTAAGAATTAAACTTAATTCAATTCTAAGATCCAATAAAAGTGATGCTGACGCAATGAAGGAATTAAGCGATGAATTAGATAAGTACCATGGAGATATCATAGAAAAAATAAAAAATGAAAAATTAAATGATAAATCTACAGAAAAAAACGATAATACTACACAAGAAATATCATATCAAAGCAGCATTAAAAAAAGAGGTGAATTCAAGTTCTAATATAGAAAGATATCTAATGAAGATATATGAAGATACCAAAAAAGATGATTTCAAAGCAGCATTAAAAAAAGAGGTGAATTCAAGTTCTAATATAGAAAGTTATCTAATGAAGATATATGAAGATACCAAAAAAGATGATCTTCTCGGACAGCCAAAAAAAGAACAAGAAATAAAAAAGAGAATGGATATTAAATTTAATCATTTTAAACAGATAGAATCTGGAGGAGATTTTAATACAAACTTGAATAGTTGGATTGAAGAAAATCAAAAGGAAAGGGATAACTATATGAAAGAAATAGAGGAGGAATATGGAAAATTAGCAAAAAAACAAAAGTTAATAGAAAGATTTGAAGAAGACTACAAAAGAGAATTAGATGTAAAGAAATATTTTGAAATTAATGATACGCTTGAAAAGATAGAAAAAGGAGAAATAGATAGAAACGGTGGATTCAAATATGTTAAAAGTTTACAATCAGAAATTCAAGATGAAAGACTTAAGGAATTACTAGTAAAAAGAGATGATTTAAATCCCATTGATCAGAGATTAGGTGAGGTCAGAGATTTCATATTAGAACAATTTAAGATTGGGTAAAAAAAATATCAACGAATATCAAAGAGTGGTTAGTTTTAAAGACCTTAGCATACCAGGAAGATTCGACTTTATCGGATATGGATAAATTTGTTGTAGCGTGGCATAGACAAGAACAAAGAACTAATCCAGGAACATACACTACAGATGATTTAGTCAAAGAGATAAAATATAATAAAGAAAACCCCTACCACATGAAAAAAAAAGGTCCAGATGAAGTACGTAAAAAATTTAAAAAAGTGATGGCAGAAAAAAATCCATATAATCATAAAAAAAGCTAAAGATTTATTAGTTAAAAATCAACAAAACACTCTAGAGGGAGAAGCAAGTCGTACCAGTATAGAGGGAGAAGTAAGGGTGGTAAAAAAAGAAGAAAAATAAAATCAAAAGAAGCTGAGAGGAAAGAATTAAAAAAAATTGAAAAAAATATAGCGGAATTTTATCGTAAAGAGGTAATTTCTGATAAAGGACGTAGAGCTCCGGACTTTTATAATGGGGAGGAATATTAATTAAAATCGAGGCGTTTTCGGAAAAATCCCGGAGTGGAGTTTACACATTTTGCACGAATGATAATAAAAATGATAAAAATGATGAAGATATTCAAGATTGCCCATAATAAGCTAGAACACGAAAAATGAATCTAATTTTCACGCATTTCGTCATTTAAAAGGATCAAAAAGTGGCAATAACTTAGCTAAGCAAATTATCATTATGATAAACATTCATAATTTTAATTGATGATAGTAATAATTGGGGGAAGAAATAAAATGCAAAGAATAAGTGGAGAAAGTCCTTATATTAACGTGACCCGACGCGGCGTTACTTTATACCTGAATTAAATAATATTTTAGGCAATGAATATTTAAATAAAAGCAATCGTAAAACTCAAAAACTAAGTAAGCGTGAGCATGAGGTATATATATTAATGGGGGAAGGCTTGACGCAAACTGAAATCGCTAAGAAACTATTCATAAACAAAAAAACAGTATCAACATTTCGACGGCGGATTTTAGATAAGCTTAAATTATCATCAACAAATCAACTCATTCACTATTATTTAACTGAAAAACATAATGAGGCGAGATAGTTAAGATAAACTGAAATTTATAATCGTTATTTAACGATATTAAAAAAAGATGGTTAAACTATGAAAAACTGCATCATTGCCTATTGTTCTACAGACCAAATTTACAGCCCAGTAAATACTGAAGATTGTGAAAAAAATAAACGATTGGCAAAACAATCCGTCGGAATTTGCAATGCAAACCTATTATGTTTTGCCATTAATTCAGAACATGTATTAATTCCAAAGCATTGTATCGAAAAAACCAAAAAATTTAACATTAATTTCCCAATGCTAAAAACAGAGGTATCAGCAAGTTTATTATTTAAAGGCAATCTTGATTTTGCAATTCTTAAATTAAGCCGGTCAATAAATATCCCTGAAACACCATTACAAACCGAACGAGCTCTTCTAAAAGCCCAACAGTTATCCATTCGTGAAAACACACCAATTTTAACCAATTACAATGAAATCGTATCACAACATATGACTCTAGCCAGCTTTATGGACGGTGAGGGCGTTGAGGCATTAACTCAATGCGGGGATTGTGGATCCATTCGCATTGACGACAGAACCGGTCGCATTTATGCATTTCATATTGGCAAGCTAAACGCGCCAAACCTACAAACTAAACACCCAACAGGCACCTTAATCGCCGATGTGGTTTTAGAACTTCGCAAAAACATTCCAAGTCTTTTTGAGATGATATCCCTTAACTTATCACAGACATCTACCCTTTCAATGGACGCATCATCCCTACCCACAAGCCAAAACAATGTTGATTTGGAACGACCGCTTCCTAAGTATATCCAACAGTTAATGGAAAATTTAAACCAACCAAATCCTAACCAAATTTTAGATAACCATCGAAATTGGGACCCAGAAACAGAAAACATTGAATCATATCAATGTTTTATTAAAAATTTAAGATTGGATACAACCACGGCCTATCGTGAGAATAAATTAGGTGTCATATTTTCATTTGGTGGCATTCCATTTGTCATTCATACCGGATGTAATGACGAACTTTTTTATATTGTTGGAATGAAAACAAATGAAGAAGAGAATCCTTGGCGAAGCTTTTTAGAAACAGACTATGCAAAAAATAAAACCACCTTTAATTTTCTAAAATTTAAATTTAGCAAATCAAAATTTTCAAAATGGGAACCCGGTAAAAAAGGCGTCGACAACCATCCAAAGACAGACATAACCAATGAAATTGATACCAGAAAAGATGATAAACCAGAGTACATCAGCATGCTTGGACTTTACATTGCAGAAGCCATTCGTTTTGATTTCATTTATGAATTATGCCAAGAGTCCATTACCAACGAATTCAAAAACATCAATTGGCCAGAAATCCATAATAGCGTTGTTAAAAACTGGATGAACATGATCAAAAGCCGTGAAATCCCACCATCACATAAAAGAAGAAAACCATGCAAAGAACCCGTCAAAATCAACGTGACAAACCCAATATCAAATATAGAATTGGAACACTATTTGAATAAACCCACAAAAGAAATCAAAAGGTTTAAGTCTGAATCATAAGTCTAGACGCTTGGATAAAAAAATGGTTCTCTAAAATAAGATTATGACAATAAATTTAAATAAATTACGTCTTATATCGCTAACTGAAGGAATTTCTTATCTATTAATTTTATTTATTGGAATGCCGTTAAAATATGGAATGGGAATCACACAACTTAATTTTATTTTCGGTTTAACTCATGGCATATTAACCATTATTTTCTGCATTGTTTTAGGCATCATTTGGCTTAAAAAAATATTACCAATGCATTGGTGTATTGGGGTTTTTATAGCATCAATCATTCCCTTTGGTGCATTTGTGGCCGAAAAAAAACTAAAAGAATATCCCCAATAAATAAACTTAATCTTGCTTAAAATATAACCATTCATTGTATATATCATAACAATGAGTTAAATCCTGATCCATTACAATCAAGTGTTGTTGTGCGTTAATACTCCCGTGAAATGCAGCCAAAGAAATTAAATCATAAGCTTTGTTTAAGTATTCGTATGAGTCATCTTTTGAAAAATCAAAATGGTCACCGTCAAATTCAGATGTTGTTTCATGCTTTGGCAACAATGAATGAAATCCCTCCGTCAAAAAAATCACCCCTAACATGTAAGTGGCTGAGGGGTCATTTTGAATTGCACGATCATATAGTGCATTGAATTGTGAGTTAGTTATGTTGTGCAAATAATTAGTCATGTTATGCAAATAATAATGAACCCCAGCCATCACTTTTAAGCGATTAATACTACAAGCGCATGAATGAAAATACATACCGATGACGATAATTTAATTTTATAAAAAAAACAAACCCTCCGACGTTAACGATTTCAAAGAACACAAATCATAAAACGTCCTTTTAGGGATATGAAAAATAACGTATAATGAGCCTATGTTTAACAAAAAAATTGATTCCATCACGCCATACACACCTGGTCAATCCATCGAATCAATTAAGCAACAGTTTGGCCTAAAAAATATTATTAAACTTGCATCTAATGAAAATCCTTTGGGTCCGGCATATGATTTTAAACGGTGTAATACGATTGTAGAACATTACCCAGATTACAATGCGCACCCATTAATTGGTGAACTTGCTAAAAAATTTAACGTAAACACGAACCAGATTATATTAGGAAATGGTAGTGACGAATTACTACAAATTGTGGGTTTAGCATGCATTGAACCTGGCGATGAAATCTTAAGTTCAGAACGCACATTTTCTGAATATGAATTTGTGGCACATATCACCGGAGCAAAGTTCATTAAAGCCCCCATAAAAAATTATACGTATTCAGTTGAAAACTTAATATCGGCTATCACAACAAAAACTAAAATAATATTTATTGCCAATCCAAATAACCCAACAGGCACTTACATAAATGAAACTGACGTTATAAAATTGTTAAAGGCGACACCCAAGACAACATTGGTTGTTATTGATGAAGCTTATGCTGAGTATGTGGATGCCCCCGATTACCCAAACACTTTAAATTTAATAAAACAATACCCAAACCTAATGATAACGCGTACATTTTCTAAAATATACGGGCTTGCAAATTTGAGGGTTGGTTATGGTATTGCACAAGACCGTGTTGTAAACCAATTACAAAAAGTACGACAACCGTTTAATGTCAATGGCATCGCATTGGCGTGTGCCTATCAATCTTTAAAAAATGACGCTTTTGTTCAAAAGTCCATTCAATTGAATAACGAAGGAAAAAATTACTTAATAAAAAATCTAAGGGAACTCAAATGCACCATCCCCCCAAGTCAAGGAAACTTCCTATACATTGATTTTGAATCAGTAAACGGTGTTCAACTATGCAAAGAATTAATTAAACATGGTGTCATTGTCCGATCAATGAAAAGTTTTGGACAAAACAATGCAATCCGTGTCACAATAGGCACTTTAAAACAAAATGAAACGTTTATTAAGGAACTTCATGAATGTCTAAAAAAACTGTAATTGGAATCACTGGACGAACCGGAAGTGGTAAATCATTAGCTTGCCAATGGATCAATAGCAACCTTAATAATGTTGAACATATTGATTGTGATGAAATCGGACATGAAGTATTAGAAATCCCAAATATTAAATCCAAATTAATTCAAACATTTGGCGAAAGCATTGAAGAAAATGGAAAAATAAACCGTTCAAAACTTGGTCAAATTGTATTTAATAATAAAGAAAAGCTTCTTCAATTAAACGAAATTGTTCATCCGAAAATTTGCAATGAAGTAAATAAAATAATTAAAACAACAAAACAATCAACTATCATTGTTGAAGGGGCACTCATACATTATGTAGGTCTTGAAGATATTTGCACCCACACCATTTGCATTGATTCACCAACAAAAACCATTATTGAACGACGACCTGACAAAGAAATCATTTTATCCAAACAACCAAAAGCAAATGACTACATTAACATGTGTACGCATACCATTAAAAACAACACTACGATTGAACTATTCGAAAAAAAACTCAGCCAATTATTTGATCGATTAAATATTATTTAATAACAGATTATAGTAAACTTACTGATCCCCCCCATTTTAATCGTTAATAAAATAATCAGTTAACGAAATGTATAACGTTGAGGTTTAAAAACAGGAACATCACATTTTTGATTCGTCTTAAGTAAGGCCATAAGATTCGGATCAATTGTTGAAAAATCCATCGCTGTATTTAATTTAACGAATTGATTATTAAGATCCGACGCTTTTGCGGACTTGATAAAGTGAATCAATGACTTGGAAATTTTTCGATCTTCACCTAAAACAGTCATCTTTTGTTGAAAGCGATTTAAATCCTCTAATAATTGTGGTTTATCAGAGCTACTCAATTCGCTTAACGTCAAGCGTTGAAGTGCACTTTCCATAATTTTATTCGACTCTAATAGCTCAATGAATAATTGACGTGGAACAATAAAAGTACCGCCAGCTGACGCCGCAAACGGGTTAATGCCTAACGACCGACTTCGGCCAATTGGCGCATCATTATTTGATTCGACCCCTTCAAAAGAATAGTCATGAGCTTGACCCAAAAGCCAAAACTGACCGCATCCAACATAATGAGCCGCTGAATCACCAGCCGTCTCACAAATTAGAGATGCACGTCCCATTCGATATCCGGCTTCAGAATCCACATGAACCGCATGCATAGTTCCACCCTGTAACCCTACACCAAATTGACGACCTGCAGAGTAAACCGTTATTGCCCCTTTATTTTGCAAATTTCCAGCAAAATCACTCACTTGAGTTGAATACAAATCCAACCCCTGATTAGCCGCACCAAAATAAGTTCCGCCATTTTGAACAATAAATTGACGATCCAAAAACTGTTCTGCATGTTTCTGAAGCGACGCAAAAAAAGCAATCGCTCCGGCTGACCCTTTTAATTTTATAAACGGCTTATCGGTTTCAGTAAATGTAAACCGCGCATGAACTTCATCATTTTTTTGAAGTTGTGATTTTTGAGAAGGGATGGTTGATTTTGACACTTTTTTTGAAATGGGAGACCCATCACTATTTTCAGCAAATGATAACCACTTTGCAAAATCAGTATTATTTGTTGATTTCAGAACCTTACTAAGGGCATTGGAATCAAATCGTTGATCCAAGGAATCAGTAATGCCTAATTGCTTCGCAATTTCAGCCGCATCTTCAAAAACGTTAAAAAATGCAGGTAACTGATCAATCAAAACTTGATTATTAAATTTTTCAGGACTGGTTGTAATATTTTTAGGGCAGTTATTATGACACTGCTTTGCATAAACACATTGCTCAAGCCAAATTAAAATACTGGTTCCAAACTTAACTTTATCGGCTAACATTAATCCTAAAACAATATGCTCTGGTGTATAAAAATTATTTGAAAAATGAATGGGAACATCTAAACCTGACAAGTCAAACGCTTCTCGCAATGCCCTTAATGCTGAAAAGCCATCAACAATGGTATTATCACGAATATCAAACTCAGATGCTGCTGTGCCACCGGTACGGCCATGTTGACCACCCGCCACATTTAGTATGGCCCCTGCTCTTGCAACGGCTAACGCACGCGACACAAAATTATAAGCTGTTGAAACTTTTATAATGGGCTGCCTACCCGTCAACTCTTCCATAAATATACGCCATAAAATAAGTTCCTCAACTGATTTAATTGTTGGAACATTATTGGGTGATGGTACATCAATCTGTTTATCAATACCCCGTAGATAAGCTACTGTTTCTGTATTTTTATTAAATGGAATTCGGCCACCAATCGCATCTTTTGCAGACTGTCCACCCTTTAATTCAGCCTGATAATTAACCAAATCAATATTGTTTAAAAATTGACCCGATGCGTACTGAAAAATCTGAGGTTTAAATAAATCAGCGCAATATTCAATTAAGGGTTCGCCACTAGGCCCGCGTAAAAGCGATGATGACTCAATATAATCGGTTGTGTTGGGAATACCACCTTCGCCAGCCGTATGCGTAAAGCCGACCGAAGGGTCCATCTGCAATGGGTGAACCTTATTATTTAATGCTAAACGCAAACAGTTTGAAAACAATACCAACCCATACCACGCCGGTGCATTAAGAGCCCCTAAGGACATTCCATCAATGCCTGTACGGCTAAGAATCTTTTTGGCCGAATCAGGTAAACGATCCACATGTGATTGAATCCCCAAATACAACTCTCTTACATACGCCTCATCATACCCCCACTTTTTAGGATTAAGATCTTGAAATTGTTGACCAGAATTTGTTGACAATGGTCGGGCATGACATCGGTTAAACAAACTTGAATACATTATTGTATTGCCACCCGGCAAATAGTTTAAAAATGGCTTTATAGAAAAGTGTGCAGGGTTCCTATTTTGATTTAATGAACCAAGACCTTTTGTTTTTTTAGGCTTACTAATACACGTTAATGAACGAGTTAAAACAGATGACGTTTTATCTAACATTTTTATAAAATTTCCACTTACCCCATTCATCATTGATCTCCTTTATTCGTTGTAATTATGTCTAATAAATGTGATCCAGCAACAACATTCGCGGTGTCTGTATTACAAAGCTGACACATCAGAAACACTTGCTTTGTTCCTAATTCGTCTTGAACAGGCTTCGTTAATGCTTTTTCAGAGGGTTTGGGATTTGGTAACTTATGGGCCTTAACAGCAGCCGCACACTGAGAGCAGGTACCACCACCACCACAATCAAAATTTGACTCTATTGAAAACGACAAATCCTCTGCAAGTGTTTTCAATACGCTTTTTTTAAGATCCCCCTTAATATCGATTAATTGTTCACCATCCGGAGAAAACACCTTAATATGCCCCTCTTCTAAAGGTTTAGATAACACCGCTTCAACATCAGTACTTGGTACAGCATCATCCTTTGAAGCAACGGCTGATTGAGCAATTGAATCTGAATAGTCTGCTGAGCGCTTTGATACAATAATTTTAGTTAACTCGTGATCTGAAATAGCACGATCTTGACCTAAAGCCTTTAAAATTTCAATCTGAGTAGCATTATTAATGTAAGGGTATTTTTCAGCTAAATCATCCAACTTTGCTGCATTTTTTAATCGTTCATTGGCTGACCCAAACCCAATATAAGTCGGATTTTCAATCGTCTCCGCCAACAACATAATATCCGCCATACTACCACTACCATCTGACCAACCTAGCTTGGTAACCGGTTTATCAGTTTCGAAAGGGGGTGGCGACAATTGTGGAACAAATCCTTGAATGTGGGTTCCTATAAACGGTAATACCGTACTTGATTTTCCAAAATGGATATCCAATTGACCAGTGCTTTCATTGTAACCATCTTTTAATGGCTCAGCATTAAAAATTAAATTAATACCATCACTTGGAAATTCACCTTCAAAAGATTGAAGATAAGGCTGAAATTCATCGTCAAGTTGTGACGTTTCAGATGCAAAAATTCGAAAAGGCTGGTCAAGCTGTCCTAATTGGTGCACCCACTCTTTCTTCCAAATTAATGACTCTGGGCCACGTCTTGCCATAATATAAATTGGCATATTTGGAAATTGAGTCAACCATTTTTCATATAAACGAGACGGTGTTTCCGCACGTTTATCGTTACAAAGCAAAGCCTGTAAAACATCCCACGCAACGTTACCAACACCTTGAATTAATACCCCAGGAAATTCACGCTTCTGTTTAAAATGCATTGGAACATCCATAACTTTATCGGGAGAAATATGGGGTTCATAGGCAATATCCAAAAAATCTCTTGCCGATAATCGATACGGTTCTTGAAACACTTCACGAACCGACCCCCTAGCATCAACAACATGATCAGCCAACTTCAAAAGCTCATTTCGAGCGGTTTCTCTGGCGCCACCAAAGTATTGAACATCAGATCGATCTAAAACCCCTTGAAAACGATTATTAAAACTTTGATACATGGAATCGTGATTACCCGCAATATAACGCGCATTACCACCACGCTGTATTTGCTTGCGTTCAACTAAAATAACGCGATAATGGTTTTGAGGTAATTGTTCAATGTATGAAATTCCTGCCGGCCCAGAACCAAAGACAACAATCATTGGCTTTAAATTAGTTTGCTCTGTTGGCATTAATTGGACAGGGTAGACATGATGCACTAAATTACGACGATTAAACTCAGCTTGCGTGGCATCATTTTGCATTAATAATGCATCAGCCATGGTTAACATTTGATTGTCAGAATCATGCTTTGTTCCTAAATCAGATGCAACACCCCTTAACTGCATAAATGAATATTTTAAACTATCCACTAAAGAAAACTGCTCGCCCCCCATATTTGGAACACCCAATAAACTGGCCAAAGTCTGCATCCCCTCATAATGAATAAGGCCGGCATTCTTAAGTTGACTCAAGCGAGATATACCTGAACGCATTGCCAATGTCATAAGCGAATTTCTGAGTGTCGCAATATCATCCATATAGGAATCGCCTTCAAAATGAGGATGATAAACAAAATCAGCGCCCATATTAATCAACGTAAACGCATCTTGCGCATGCTGAAGAGCATGTGTTGTTACAATTAAGTTAACCTTTTGAGTATCCGATAACCCATCACCACCCAAATTTGATATAAGTTTGGAAATTCGATTCACCAGTAACTCTCGAGGAAAAAAGGGGATATTTCCATTTTGTATAAATCGCAGATCAATTGTTTGAACGCCGTTTTTAATGGCCGATTCAACCTTATGTAATATAGCGGAAATATACTCATCGACTCCCTGCCCGGAGGAAATCATTTGATTGGCCATTGAGGCATCAAGCGTTGCATGAATGACATGCGCCCGTCCTTCATTAGTCAAAAAATCATACTCTGTATGCGTCAAAACAGGGTTCAATGGAATCGTATTTTCACCAAGATGAAACAAAACATCCGAATGACTAGGATCAATCCCCAGTGAATTACTTGTATTGGTAATACCAGCTGTACACAATTTTGCATAAGGCCCTGGAAGACGCTGGGTTCCCATGGCCACTTTAACAGCATGATCCTCTAATGCTCGGTGCAATCGACTTGATTGATCTAATTTTGGTAAGGAACTGTATTGATCTTGCTCAAATAAAGGTAATCCAAACGAAGGTTTATGTTGTACTGGTGCTAAATCAATCATGTCAAAATACATAATTTTACCCTCACCATCTTTTTTTGATGTAATTTTTTTAACAACACCAGGTGTGACATGAACTTTTTCCCAACGACCTGTCAAAGGGGTATCAATACCGGCAACAGATCCAACGCGATACGCAATTATTTGTCCCATTTCATTTTTTATAACATCCAAATATGCAGGACGTTGCCCTTGGGAATCATTAACAAGAAAAAACTCGTTTCCATGACTAATCATTATGGTTGCAGGACCTTCAGCAACAAACCCTTGTGTGTATGAAATACCATTGGGTTGAAATGTTTTGCATAAAACATCTGCAATTGAATGGCCTTGGCAAAACTGAAATGACAAAACCATTGAAAAGATTGCCGTATCGCTAAACTGATTCAGTACCTCTTCCATTGTGGCTGAGCCTTGCCAGTTTAAAAAATCACGAAACTCAGAACTACCCGAAAGGTAAATTCGCAAAGACTTTATATTATTAATTTCCCCATTATGCATAATGTTCATATCCGCTGTCGGATGAATCGAAAAGCGGGCGGGGCCTTTATTGGTCGCTTCTCGGCCATGAAAACGCAAGTCCGTTGTTTTTATATTTTTTAAAAACGGAAACATTTCAGTAATCGAATCACCTTTAAACGATTTACAAACGATTCTTTGTCGGGTAATGGCATCAATACTTGCTGGTGAATAACCTTTTTCAGTGCAATCTATCGATTTTTGATGCAAATTAAATTGCAAAATTAATTTTAAACATTGTTGTTCAAATGATTCATCAC
>JAYNJH010000021.1:14597-20981 GCA_038109885.1 Candidatus Margulisiibacteriota bacterium
TATGTCAAAATATTGCACAGCCCGTTTTTGATCTTCTCTAGAAAAACTAAATTGAAGTAACCGCCCGTCTCCTTTAAAAAAACGTACATCACAACCATAAAATTTAGCCACTTCATCAGGGGAACTTTGAGCAATAATCCCTCCACCATCGCCACCACCGTCTGTTATATGATACCGAGCTTTTAAACGATCCGATGGGCAGCGTAACAATTCCTCAACCGTAAATGCAGAAAAGCTATCGGCCATAGCACAAGCAAATATCCCACAATCACTTTTGGTATCTGGCGTATGAATTTGATGTTTAAAATCAAGCAAAATACAATCTTCAATAATTGATGTTTTACTATTCATATCGGAATTTACAACTTGAGAAAGCTGTTTTAATTTTTCCGAATTACCCAAACGATCCAAATGAGTTCCTCTCACCATATTTTTAACCGAATGACCTTTATAATCAGCTAACGTCGTTGTAACAATTCGCCGATCTAAAATACGACTTGTTGTAACAAAAGCCTTGTGAAACAACTTAGGAAAAGCAACCAATAGATTCATTTCAAATTCCTTTATTAAAAATTAAGGGAGTTAACTATAAAATTTTGTACCTATAAGTCTAACCCAAATTAAAAATAGAGGCAAAGTGATTCTATAAAATTCAATCATCTAGTTTAATATTTAAATAAAAAAGACGCTAATAAATAAACTGAATCATTTTATGAGTATTTAAAAATAATTCAAATAATTTAATATATCCCCACTTAAAAGTAATAGGGCAAGAATAAAATTTTAATCTGATAAAATTTTCAGCCTTTTGCAATCAATTCAAATTTCGTATAATGATCCCATGAGCAGCATATTTGGCCCAATTGTAACCGCCATGGTAACCCCATTTAATGAAGATGGCACAATCAATTATAAACAAGCTGTAGAACTAATGGATTACTTAATTCAAAACAAAACAACAACCATTCTTTTAACTGGAACAACGGGTGAATCCCCCACACTGTCACATGATGAAGAATACGAGCTGTATCGGTTAGCTGTAAAATATTTTAAAGGCAAAGCTCACTTAATGGCTGGCACGGGTTCAAACTGTACTAAAACTGCCATTGAATCAACACAAATGGCCGCTGAGATTGGCATGGACAGCACATTACAAGTGGTGCCCTATTACAATAAACCTTGCCAAGCGGGTATTTTCAATCATTTCAGAGCCATTGCAGATTCCACACCTTTACCCATTATGATTTATAATATTCCAGGCCGAACAGGAATCAACATGACCCCTGAAACCGTTAAACAATGTTCAAACATAAAAAACATAGTCGCATTAAAGGAAGCTGGCGGTTCAATAGATCAAATGAAATCATTTCGAAAAATTTGCCCCATAGATTTTCATATCTATTCCGGGGATGATGGACTCACTCTTCAATTTCTAAAAGAAGGGGCAAGCGGCGTGGTGTCTGTAGCCTCTCACATTGCTGGCGAACAAATTAACGATATGATCACAGCTTTTAATAATAATGATATTCGTCAAGCCGATAAACTCGACAAAATACTACAACCATTATTTAACGTTCTTTTTATCACAAGTAATCCAATTCCCGTTAAAGCGGCTTTAAAAATGATTGGTTTTGATTGTGGCCGTACTCGCCCACCATTAATGGAAATCAACGACGAACAGAAAAGGCAAGTTGAAACCACACTCGATGCATTTTTTGAAAAAATTTAATGCATGGCGCCAGCATGATGACTATTCAAAACTACTTAAAAATGTATCATCATTAACCCTTGTCCAATTAAGTAATTACATTTTGCCATTAATCACATTGCCCTATTTAGCACGCATATTAGGCCCCAACTTCTTTGGTTTAGTAATGATGGCGCAAGCAACCATGATTTACCTCACATTACTTACCGATTATGGATTTAATTTATCTGCAACCAAGGAAATTGCCAAACATCAAAATAGTATTGACGTTATTGAGCGATTATTTAGCAGTATCATGGCCATTAAAACAGGCCTACTAACAATTGGTGCACTTGTTCTTTATGGACTAACACTCAGCATTCCAATATTTAAAGACCATCAATTGCTTTTTTGGGCATCCTATTTAATTGTTATTGGCAATACATTTTTACCCACATTTTTATTTCAAGGCTTGGAAAAGATGAGCAATATCGCGGTTTTAAATTTAATTGCAAAAGTGAGTTTTACAGTACTAATATTTTTGATAATAACCTCAAGCCAAGATTACATCTGGGTTCATGCCCTATGGGGACTAAGCTACATAATGGTTGATATTGCCGCATTTATCATTATCAAATATCAACTAAAAATCAAATGGGTTAAGCCGCAAATAAATCAACTCAAAAAAATTATCAACATTAGTTTCGAATATTTTTTATCACGAATTGCCATTGCAATTTACTTAAACACCAATGTAATCGTTGTTGGAGTTTTACTAGCACCAACCCAGGCTGGTATTTACGGTGGTGCAGAAAAGCTTTTATTTGCAATTACAACATTTTATGCCCCTTTAATTGAGACAATTTACCCATACCTTTCAAGAACAAAAAACAAATCATTCATAAAAAAAATATTAACAGGTTCAGTAACAATAAATACCATCGGCTGTATTGGCGCTTTTTTTCTAGCACCATGGCTTGTTCCATTTATTTTAGGCACTGAATTTAAAGCGGCCATTGGATTATTTCAATGGATGCTTATTATTGCATTTCTTCATCTACCTTCATCCATGATTGGTTACCCTGTTTTAGCCGCATTAGGATATGTAAAAACAGCCAATCGTAGCGTTATTCTTGGCGCAATTTTACACATAGTAATGATTTTAGTTTTTTATACAAAGTTGTCCTCTCCATTGCATTTCATTTGGATCATGATTGTATCTCAGTCTTTAATTTTAAGCATTCGATTAATAAAATGCGTCCAAGTTAAAGCGTTAAGCTAAATCATTGTTTTTTTGACTCATAAGTAAAACTTGTATTGGATGAATCTAAATAGGTACTTGTTGTATGCGTATTCAAAGAAAATTGAGGAAAATTAAGATAGGTTGAGTTAAATGTATTGCCAAATGTTTCAATTTGATAGGCGCCTGTATTTAATAAAACAACTCGTTTAAAAGCCATATCAAATGCATTAATTTGGGGGGCTTCTGAAAACTCATTAAATAATCGTCTGGAAAAACCACCCAAGATATCACCTTGATCATTTAAAAAGAACACCATCATCCCGCCGGCTGTATTTTCATTTTTTCCACTATTATAAATATGAAATCGTTGAATCGTTGGCGTCGAACTAGATGCAACTGGAATCATATGAGGTACTCCCATACAAACCGAAGCCACAACACCGTCACTGCCAACATCACCTTGGAAACAACCACTTTCAATGGATTGGACACCCACACGCCCCCAAGCAATATTATTTAAATCCATAAAAAGAGTTAATGGGGTAACGGTTGAATCACTAAATTGAATATCTGATTGCAATTCATAATAATAATTACATTGCGTGAAAGACATCGTCACATCTTGCTCAGTTTCATTACCAACTTTCTCTAATAAACCTTCCGATGAATGTGAATAATACTCCTTACCGTCCATCGTCACACTCCCTCTTAATTTCGCTAAAAAGAATGTCTTATTTCCACTGCACGTTTGCACTGTTAGATATCGATACGTCCCCGCCTTAATTTGTTTATTACCACTTAATTGAGATAATAAATCATTATCTGACACAGTAATATAACAATCTGAAGAAAGACACTCATGTAGGGTTAACTGTTCACCATTAGGAATGCCATCACTGGACATACCACTACTCAACGTGATTTTTTCAACCCAGAACTGAATCTTTGAGGGGGTAAAACTCTGCTCTCCGGTACCTGCAAAGCAAGACACTGAGAATAACAATAAAAATAATTTAATCCACATTTTTTATATTAAATTGAATGACCCCATAAGTGTCATTATCATTCAAAGAACACCCAACAACTGACACTAAAAAAAATAATAGTATAAAAATAATTTTGAACTTTTTCATCCGATCAGTATTATCGATCAAAAAAGTCTATTCCTTGACTATTTTTTCATTAAATAAAAAACATTTCGTTTCAATTGATCACCTTTTCGATAAGAATAATAAGATGGGTGATCACAAAAGGTGCAAAGTTTTGATGTCAAATCAGAGCTAATTTTCCCCAATCCATTAGCAAGCTGATATCTATTTTCAGTAAGCATATCAAAATGGGTGGCTGTTTCAGAATGAATTTCATAACAACAAACACAAGCATGGGGGCCAAACCAGATATTTGCAGCTGATGCACCTAAATAATCTAAACACTGCGCAACACGATATGAAATTTCATCCAGGGTGCCCTGTCGACCCGCATGAATAACGGCAATGTAAGGTGGTGCTTTGATTAAGATGGGCAAACAGTCAGCCGTTCTTACCGATAAAATAACATCTGATCGGCAAGTAATCATAGCATCCGAATTAACCACAAATGATGAGTTAAGTTTTCGAAAAGGACTTGCATTTTCATGAGTTAATTCCAAATCGTTTTTAATAAAAGCCTTATGTTGATAAATGGCCGGCAAATCATGATTTATTACACAAATCTGACCCTGGGAATCTCGATCAATCAGACAAACGGTATTGGAATGAGTCTGTTCCATTGAAATCAAATCCAAGTTTTCAGCATTCGAATCCCCAAAAAAACCTCGAGGATTAAATTCCATAAATCCACTCATACATCGGTTTAAATCATGCATTTCGTCGAACCATTTGACCTGAGAATACAACCACATCTTCATTTAACGACAAAGCGGTCACATGTTCAATCAATTTATTTAAAGGCATCGCCAATCGTAGTGCTAAATCTTCAATATGAATTGGTTCGACAGGAATCATCGATAATAATTGATTGGTTTCATCAAGACCGTCTTTACCATTCTGTTTCATTTGCGTCCCTAAAAAATCATGCAACATTTTACGATTCCCAATTACATAGGCCCCATCATTCATTAACTCATAACACCCCTCTGATTGTTGGGCACCATAGCCAGACACCAATGCCCCCACATCCTTACCAAAACCTGCGGCTAGATTTGCTGTTAAAACGGCGCCACTTCGCTTTGCCGCCTCAATTACAATCAGTTTTGTCGATAATACGGCAATTAATCGATTGCGTTGTGGAAAGAAATAAGGTTTAGGTAATACACCTGGAGGGCATTCTGAAATAATACACCCTCGACCAGAATCAATTAATTTTTTAAATAAACGGGCATTGGTTCTTGGTGTTAATTGATCCAGACCCGAGGCCAAGACAGCAATAGTGGGCACATTAAACTCCAATGAAAATTGATGAACCAATGCATCAATTCCCAATGCGCCACCTGAAATGGTTGATAACCCATAAAATTCAGCCAAAATAGACTCTACGCGAGCATGTGCTGTAATTGACGGGCGTCGAGTCCCAACCACACCAATCAATTCGGCTGACAAGGATTGAATGTCTCCCAAATAAAATAGGCCCATCGGAGGATCTGGCAACTCTAGTACAGATGCCGGAAAAAGGGTATGAGTTGAATCCAACCAATGAATTTTAAAGGCTTTCATTTGTGCAACCACTTGCCCTAACGTTAAAAAACGGTCCTTAGCAATCGTTTTAAATGGATCATTATTATCTAGTTGATCAATGTAATTTAATAATTGATCTTCTGAATGCATCAGTAACTTTAGTTTTTGCATTCGTCTTGGTCGATCATAGAAAAGACACTGTAATATAAATGAAATAGGCATTTTCCCCTCCTATAGTTACTTTAATCATTCTCAATATATATCGTCAAGAAAACTCAATTAAGATCGATAAATAAATCATGGAAATACGTTTTAGCCAAAACAATCCTTCGAATAAAACACTAAGCCAACAACCACTCCAAATAGCGTTTAAAAAACTTGAGTTTCAAATGAAAAACAACCCATTGGGAAACAGTGGCACATTTCAAGACGCTCACGTATTCAGAAGAGTAATGGACAATACATTTGAACAAGCCATTCCCGATAGCAATAAATTAAAAAATAGTATAATGTCTGGCAACGCTATCCAACAAATATGCCTCAATCAAATGAAAAATGGCGAACCTATTTCGGTAGATTCCAATCACTTTAATCAACCACCAAAGCATTTACATTTATCTTATTTTGGAACAAAAGATCATTCCGTTGATATCATAATCACAAAAAATGATAAGGGAATGTTTATTACCGTTTGCAATCGTGGCTACCGTGGGGCATTTGAAAATCAGCATGACATTTTTGAAACGTTTCCAATCTATCAGGAATTAAATCATTTATTAAAC
>JAYNJH010000022.1:0-20619 GCA_038109885.1 Candidatus Margulisiibacteriota bacterium
CATTTATGATAATCCATACGATAATCTTGAATTTAATGGCCACCCCATATTAAGCCGATTGTTTGCCGACTTGCCCAATGAAAAGAAAGTGCATTTGACTATTTTTAATAAGTTTATACAAATAAAAGAGCCATCAGAGAATTTTGAAACAGTTTTTAATCGTGCACAAAATGTGCAAAATGAAGAAAGCGAAAAAGAATTAATTCAACAAAAAGGGTTGGGCATTACAAAGGAAGCTATCGATGAATTAATGAGCGCATTCAATGAAGGTACTAGCAGGAAAAAAGAGTTTATGAGTATTAACAACTACATTTTTTCCAAAAAGCCAGATAAACAAAGGAAGTCAGAAGAATACTACTTTGAATTAGATAAAATTAAACAATTTTCTTATATTATGTATAAACTAGAACAGTATTTTAAAGATAAATCAGAAAAAAAACAAGATTTACTTCCTAATATAGGAACGCTTGATTTACGCCAGCAGTATGAGAATATTGTGAATAAGAAAAGTATTTTGCAAAAAGGCAGTAAATTTGAAAAAACATCGGTTGATACATTTAATAGGCAAATGGAAGTTTATGAGAAAGCCCTTAAACTTGACTCTAATCAAATCCCTGAATCGACACCCTTTAGTGAGGTGATTAAGAATCTCTACGTTCTTACCAAAAATAAGGATAAGTATTCAGAGTATTACCAAAAAATAAAAGAGGATCTTCAGGTAGATAGCTCAGGTTTTAAGTTGACATTAACCCAGGTGCCAGACATTCCGCAATCATTTAACCTTGAGTCATTAGAGGCAAGCAGAACAATTCAAGACGTAAAATTACAGTTAAAAAATCAATTTGAATTTATAGAAACTAAATTTAGAGACCAGTTTAATCCATATTTTGGTGAAATTAAATTTACTGATATTATGGATGTATTCCAAAAGAATCCCTCGGCAAAGCATCCTAAAATAAATCTAACTTACGGGGAAATGTCCCAAAGAATATTGTTACGTTTTGATGAGCCATCGCAAATGACTTTTTTAAGTGAGTTTTTGTACCCTGCCATTGCAACTCGGATACAATTAGATGCATTGGTAACGTTTGATAATGAGCAGCCACTCAGTGAGGTATTAAAAGCAATGAAATTTATTCGTCACCCAGCAAATACCGCTCAGATAAAAATGTTGGATTCAGCACCCCTTCAGAAGCTGCTTTACCTGTCTTCGAATGGATTTGACATTAATCTTAGTCGTGACAAGCCAGCCAGTAAAAGGAGTCCATCATTGTTAAATGCGTCACAAGTGGATGCCTTATTATCAATTAAAAAGTCGATTGATAAAAATAAGACAACCTTCATAAAATTAGATGCGGGTGAAGGAAAAACCTTTTTATCAACGATTGCATCACACTTAGCTGAAACTAAATCTTCCCCCATCATCCACATTGCCCCATTTGCTCAAGATGTCCCGGATTGGGCCCCGCTACCTTTGACGAATCAAAAGATTGATTTTTCTAAACTTGAAAATGGTAAACACTATTGGGTAAAACAAAATGATATGATGCAGGCACTAACCCCAGATGCCGATATTCAATCACTTAAAAATGCCATGATCTTTTGTGATGAGTACGACCGTTATGAAGACCTAAATCAAAAACTAGATAAGCTGGGTTGTCGTAAACGTTGCAATATGTCAGCAACAGACAATATTGAGGAAGTAAATCAAAAGATTTTGGAATTAGGTCCTAAATTTGACTTCTTAGCATTGAGATCCATTCCAGATGATGATATCCAAAACAGGGAAAGGTTATTTACACTTGCGAATTTATTTCAACACCCGGATACGTTTAATAATAATCTATATGAAACCACCATAAATACAATTTTAGAGACATATAATGACCCCAAATCATTTATAAATAAAAAACTAACCCGATTAAAAGAAAAGGGGCCCGTTCTTATTTCCCGACGTCAAAACAAAATGAATCAAGAGTTTGAATCAAGAACAATGAATTTCGAGCAAGAACAAACGTCCCCCGCCTTTGAATCAATGATGGCCAAAGCAAAAAATTATATTGGTAAAAAAGTGCAATTAATTTTTCAAGGGATTGAATTTACTGCCACAGACAGCAATGAAACAAGTATACCTTTAGTCGATATTAAAAGGTATTGTCAAAGCCTATTTCAACAGGATAATCCGGTATGCGTGCATTTATGCGCACCAAAGGGCATGGAAAATTATAAGGAGGGGCACCCAATAACATTGGTATATAACGGTAAAAAATGGGAAATAAACGATTTTGAGGTCTTCCAAAAAGAGCCTATACAAGGTACCCACGTAACATTGTATGATACGCATACAAAAGTTGGTGGGGATTTTATGCAGTTTAGTAATAAGGTGGATTATCAAGCCATTCAAGTTGCCCCGCACGCTCTAAATGATGACTCCCCGGAACCACTATCTAAGAGTTTACTTTATCAAGAGTGTCGGCGAGCAAGGGATTCAAAATGTGATATCAACCTATTCATGAGTCAGGACCAAATCCCCAGGACTAAAGACGAACTATTAAAACGTACTGAAATCATAGAACAGGAATCAAATATGAGAGTTCTTAAAGCGCGTGCTATACGAAAGCGAGGTGGTGCTGAAATAAAATTATTTAACGCAACAATTGAGCAGTGGTTCAACGATATTCAAGAAACGGATGTTAATTTTATTGAAGCATTAAAAACGAAGGTTATTGAATATGCTAAAAACAACATTGGCATATATTCAGAATCAACAGCGCCAGCACCAAGTGAGCTTCAACATAAATGGAATCAGGACTTAAGGACTATTTATGAATCAATTCAAAATGATATCAATTTAAGTGCGATAAATGCGGCGGCGAACACTATAGATTCAGAAATTAATAGGCTTGAAAAAAATTCGCGTGAATCAAATCTAGGCCTAGTTGAGCGCCAAAATAAACCGTCAGCGAGTGACAAGGCCCCGACCGATTTCAAAACCCCAGCTTGGGAGGTATCGTTTAAAATATCAGAGGTTGAAGAAAAATTGACAGAGATCGATGAAGCCATTTGGAGTGCAATCCTAAGTAAAGGAGAGGCGTATGAACAATTTTTTAAAACGGAAAAAAACGAGGCATTCGCTAAAAAAAATCATCAGCTTATGTATAGTAAGCACAACCTTTCAGATAATATTGAATATGTCTTAACCAATGAGGCGTTTATGGAAGACCACTCTACTAATATGGACCAATTTGTAATCAACTTAATCAAAGAATTTAAGAAAAAAATAGGTACTGAAGATCGTACTAGCAGTGAGTTTGGAAGTAATTCAAAAATGCACAAAATACGATGGGACAACTTCATGGGAAAAGTGAAAGCCCATTTCCAAAATATTAAAAATAAAATACCGTTACAAAAAGATTTTCCCGAAGTTAAATTTGAAACAAAAGGCAATAAAAGCTACGCCTATTATCGTGCCATACAACGTGGTGCAATTACCCAAGAAGAGCGTGACGCATCGTAGGGTTACAGCCAAGCGCGATAATAAAAGATATGGCCAAACCAATGCCGGCTTTAGTCACATCCTTCAATCCCATGTTAAATGCAGATTTAACATCCAACCCAGATGTGTTTTTCAAACTCATCGCCAATTCTCTACCTGCAAGCAAACCTAAAAAAACCCAAGTCGTACTCATTGGAATCTTGGAGTGCAATTTGAAGTAAAAAAGAATAATAGCATAAATAAAGTCGATCAATGTAGCGGATCGAACATCTTGAACACGTGATTTTTCCTCAACCACCTGTTGAATTTTTGCGCCCCCTTTAAATAACATGAAGCCCAGTCCCAAGGTGATTGGCATGGAAAAAAATAAAAATTGAAAACCACTGAGTTCACGAGGTAAATATACAGCAATATTGGCAGCATCTTGCATTAGCCAAACAGACCACAAAATACCGGTCGTAATCCATTGCGCTATGCGCCATATCGGGTTTGCTGGCCCCTTGGCATATTTTTCAATTAATTTTGAAACCAGTAACCATGTTACTATGGCAATGCCAAATGCCAGGCCATATCCCGTAAGGCTTTTCATTAATACTTGACCAACACTTTTTGCACTGGTTGAAAACGCCGTCAAAATTAAAAAAGTGGTTGATACTGGCATCTTAAATCGGGTTAATATGAGTAAGAAAATGGGGGCGGAAACTTGCAAAAATGAAAAGGCCATTGGGGTTTGCGAAAATCCCTTTGATGCCAATCGACCGTAGGAGACATCCCCACCGTATGTTGTCCATGAATAAATCATGGTGACAATAAAAATGCCGCCAATAAATAGCCACAGTAGCCACCAGGGTTTGTTACGATTTGAGGCAATAAACGTACCAATGGTTTGTATGGAATCATTGGCAACGGTAGCGTAACCGGCCACCAAAAAGCCAACCCATCGTGCGATGTCTGGCATTGGGTAAGTCACCAAAGCCACCAAGAAAAGGGTAAACGTAATTAGTAAAAAAGATCGCTCTTCATGAATGAACTGTTTTAGACTCATGACCCCCTTCCGATTAGAATGGTTAGTAATTGAGTTAGATGCAGAAGCCATGACTCGATGGTACTAAGAGTTTTCAAAAATTTAAACCCTTTTCGAACGATTTTTTTTAAATTAATATAAGTGTAATAATATTTAAATAAAAACTTAATTTAAAGGCAGTATAATGACAGTAATGAACAAATCTCATGTGTTAATTGTTGAAGATGAAGATGACATTGCCTCAATTTTAAAATTAAATTTAGAAGCCGATGGGTTTCAGGTTTCTGTATTAAACGATGGGCAACATGTTTTGGACTATATCAGGCAACATCGCCCAGATATTGTTTTACTAGATGTCATGATTCCTGAAAAAGATGGATTCGAGGTATGCAAAGAAATCAAAGCAGATCCTGACGTGAAAGCCACCCCAGTCATTTTTTTAACGGCAAAAACATTAGAACACAATGTGATTTCAGGGCTTGAAATTGGTGCCGATGACTACATTACAAAGCCATTTAGCATTTCAGTCGTTATTACACGCATTAAAACAGTATTGCGGCGCACAATACAGGCCCGTAAGCCAGTAACAACCAATGATCAAACTCAGTTGTCATTGGCAGGAATTCAACTGGATCCCATTAAAATGGTCGTTAAAACCGACGCTGGAAAAGTAGAAATGAATGCCACTGAGTTTATGTTGTTAAAATTCTTAATGAGTAAACCGGGCTGGGTGTTTAAGCGAACCCAATTGATGGAAGCCTGTAAAGGCGAAGATTCATTTGTTACGGATCGTTCAATCGATGTGATTATGGTCTCCATTCGTAAAAAGTTAGGGGCTCATGCCCATTTAATCCAAACCGTTCGTGGTGTGGGGTACAAGTTTAAAGACATTGAATCTTAATATTCGTTATTCCACACAGCTGTTTTTATCTTATATGGTTATTTTGGTGGTCGCAATTTTTGGACTATCATTGCTGACAGGTTCATTTTTTAAAACTTACATTGAAGGTAAAACCATAGAAAGTTTAACCCGGCAAATTACGTATATAGAAAGTATTTTAGCTGGTAATCCCAGGCAATTGGAAAATGTTTTAGAAAATATTCACGATCTAAATGGCTATAATTTGAGGCTAACCATAATCCAAGACAGTGGTCAGGTATCTTATGACTCAGAAAAGAATACCCAGTTACTCGATAATCACCTCACCCGGCCTGAGGTTAATGCCGCCAAAAATAAAGGGGTTGGAAGCGCAATTCGTTACAGTCAAACACTAAGCAAACGATTGGTGTATGTGGCCAAGCAAACGGCAAATAATGATATTTACCGCTTGGCCATACCATTAAATTATGTGGAAACAGAACTTCAGCGACTAAGTCAACGCTTGGTTATTTATACATTATTAATTTTTATATTTTGTTTATTGGTTACCATTTTTATGTCACGTTGGATTTCAGCGCCGCTCCAATGGACGTCAAAAACATTAAAGCGCATTAACCAGTACAAGTTCGAAAAGGTTAACCCCAAACCTTCAATTGTAAAAGAAATCAACAATGTAAATAACCGCTTAGTAGAAGTGTCTGAAAACTTAAGTTCGTTCATTCAAAAAATATCCAATGAAAAAGAAAAGAAAGATATTATTTTGAATAATATGATCAATGGGTTGGTGGTGGTCGATGATCAGTTGAAAATTCAACTACTAAATCAAGCCGCATTTCAACTTTGTTTTAATGAGTTGGATACCAATAAACATATCGAATTAAGTCAATTTTCGCAGTTGAATTCCTATGTTTCAGAACTAATGAATGGCATGGATGTTGATCCCATCGAAATTGAACATGAAAATGGCAAACAAGTGTTAATAAGCGGGTCCATTTACAAAGAGTCCGAATCCCCTCGGGGCATTTTGATAGCCCAAGATATTACTCGCTTAAAACGCTTAGAGTCGACTCGTCAAAAATTTGTTGCCAATGTTTCTCATGAATTGAAAACACCGATTACATTAATTCGATCTATGGTCGAAACGATTCTAACCGCCAAACAGAAAGGCATTGCGCTGCCCGATGACTTATTAAATAAAGCCTTAACCCACACCGATCGTTTAAATAACATCATTGATGATTTATTAAATTTATCTCGATTGGAAACAACCGGGGGAAGCATCACTAAATCGGACACAAGTATAACCGCCATCTTTGATATGGTCGATCAACAATGTCGAATTAATGCCGAAAAAAAACAAATCGATTTGAAAATAAAAATGGAGGGCATACCAATCATCAAAGCCAATGCAAATTTAATGGTTCAGGCCATTAAAAATCTGGTAGATAATGCCATTAAATATTCCCCTGAAAATACAACGGTATTTTTAAATTATAGAAATCAAGATCATCTGGCCGTATTTACGATAACAGATCAAGGCCCTGGAATTCCAAGCAGGCATATCGATAAGCTTTTTCAACGGTTTTATCGAATAGACACCGCACGCTCTCGCCAAATGGGTGGTACAGGGCTAGGCCTTGCGATTGTAAAACATATATCTCAGGCGCACGGTGGGCAAGCCTCTGTCACTTCAATTGAAGGGCAGGGGGCCGAATTTAAAATTGAAATACCAAAAGACGAATTATAGTTTAACGCCGTGTTTACGAGCGAAAGCTAAAATTCCAATTTTAGATATCGTTCGGATTGAACGAGTAGTAACGCGTAATTTAACCCAACGGTTTTGTTCTTCAATGAAAAAGCGTTTGCTTTGCAAATTAATTTCCTGAGTTCGTTTGGTTTTACGATTGGAGTGGGATACGTTGTTCGCAACACGTTTTTTCTTTTTTGTTATTTGATCTTGTCTAGCCATAATATAAAAATATAATTTTAAAATAATAATTTGTAAAGAAGGGATTCCGATAAATCTTTGATAAGATTAATTCATGGCGATCTATCAGTTAATTTTAGGAAACCAATTATTTTACCCTTTCGATCACTTAAAAAAAGACATTCCTATCATCATGATTGAACACAAGGACTTATGTAAAGATCGAGCTCATCACCGGGTAAAAATTGCATTCTTTTTTTCCGCCATGCGTCATTATAAAACATCACTTGAAGCCGCTGGTTTTAGCGTTATCTACGAACGATACAATCCAAATGAACGCCAATCTTTTGGGCAGGTTTTAACACGCTTAGCACCCAAAATTAGCTCATTATCATTGATTGAAATTGTTGATTTGCAAGTCTCAGATGCCATTCACGATCTCTGTCATCGCCAAGGAATTAAGACAACCGTAATTCCATCGCGAATGTTTATTAACCCCATAGATCACTTTACAGATTACCTAAATTCAGTGAAAAAACCATTCATGAAAACCTATTACGAGCGAGTACGTAAGTCAAGTCACATTTTAATGGAAAACGGCAAACCTGTTGGGGGAAAGTTTAGTTTTGATGAAATGAATCGGAAGAAGTGCCCTCGAGACCTTAAAATACCTTTACGGCAATTTCCCAATCATTGTGAGATTCGCCGTGAAGTCATCATTCAGGTGAATCGTGATTTTTCTGATCATCCTGGCGATGCCAACGAATTGTGGTTGCCAGTAACTAGGTCCGAATCCTTGGACTGGTGGAATGACTTTTTAACCCGCTATTTTACTTTATTTGGTGACTACGAAGATGCCATTGAACCACGGAATGATTTTTTATTCCATTCGGCGATTTCCCCTTTATTAAATATCGGACTCTTAACACCTAAAGATATTATTCGTAGCGCGCTAGCTTACCAAAATAAGGTTCCGATTAATGCGCTCGAGGGATTCATTCGACAAGTCATGGGATGGCGCGAATTTATTCGAGGGATTTATGCGCACTATAATGATACCCAACAGAATCATAACCATTTTAATCACCATCGTCACCTCAATCATCACTGGTGGTCAGGGTCAACCGGGCATTTACCATTGGACGACGCCATTCAGGTGACGTTAAAGCGAGGCTATACACATCACATTAACCGGTTGATGATTATTGGCCAAACCATGTTAACTTGCGAAATAAAGCCGCAGGCGGTTTATGATTGGTTTATGGCACTATATGTCGATAGTAGTGATTGGGTGATGGGGCCCAATGTTTTCGGAATGAGCCAATTTAGTGATGGTGGTATTTTTGCCACCAAACCCTACATTTGTGGATCCAATTATATCCGGAAAATGAGCCATTATGGTCAGGGCGATTGGTGCGACATTGCCGATGGTTTGTACTGGCGATTTATTGCAAATCATAAGGCATTTTTTGCTAAAAACGCGCGCATGGGTTTGGCCGTAAAATCACTCGAAAAAATGGCGGCTGAAAAGAAGGTGCGTCTATTTAAGGCTTCAGACACATTTATTTCGAAAGTTACGAAATGATCACCGTCCTTATTTTTTTGCGAAACTTCCGCTTAAACGATAATAAAACTTTACAAAGAGCAGCCGCATATGGTGATCCCATTTTACCGGTCTTAGTGCAGCATACCAGTCGCGAGCAACGCCATTGGTATGGCTGGCCGGCAACGGGCCCATTTCGCCAAGCATTTACCCACGAGTGTATTGCTGATATTGAGCGTCAATTGTTCGAGCTAGGGTTGCACCCCTGGCGTGGGCAGGGTGACTTGTTATCGCTGGTTCAAACCGTGCATCAATTATTTAGTGGCATTAGAGTCATTTGCCCCCATGTTTTGGGTGAATATGAAGGCGCAGAACGGGCTGAATTAATTCAGTACTGTCAGAAACACCAAATCGAGTGTGACGTGGTGTGGGATTGGACCTTAATTGATCCGCCCGCCCTAAATTCGTTGCCGTTAAGTTTCACCGCATTTCGTAAAAAAGTTGAACGCGGACTCCGAATTTCCTCGCCCTTACCTGCTCCCGATTCTCTTCAGGGTATCGCCCATGAATTGCCTAGTATGAGTTACTCGATTGATTTCGACGCCATTGAAGGGCGGGCATTCCATGGGGGCGAATCCATTGCGCTGTCGCATCTAAACGACTATATTTGGGCAACCAAATCAGTTCGTCATTACAAACAAACACGTAATAAATTAATGGGAAAGCACGTTTCATCCAAGGTCTCTGCGTACTTGTCATCCGGTTGTTTATCCCCACGTCAGGTGGCCCATCAGGTGAAGCAATTCGAATCAAAATACGGTAAAAATGATTCCACATACTGGTTAATTTTTGAGCTGCTTTGGCGAGATTTCTTTCAGTTTCAATATTTGGCACATGCCAAGCATTGGTTTAGCTTTGGTGGTATTCAGCAAAAACAAACGCAGGCGCCAGATTATGATGCCGTGCGTTGTGACGCCTGGGTTAATGGGAAAACGCCCAATAATTTTATAAATGCGGCTATGAATGAATTGCGTCAGACGGGCCACATGTCCAATCGAGGTCGTCAAAATGCGGCCAGTTATCTTATTCATGATTTAGGTCAGGATTGGCGATTTGGGGCGGCTGTTTTTGAACACTATTTAATTGATTATGATGTTGCCAGTAATATTGGGAATTGGATGTATATTGCCGGGGTGGGTAACAGCCGGCAAGTGCGTGCATTTAATGTAGTATCACAACAAGAGCGCTACGATAAAAATTTAGAGTACACGAATTACTGGACTCAGCCCCGCTTATTTTAACCCCATAAAAATAAAACGCAGGAAATTGTTAGCAAGCTTATGGCCGGAACCATTTGTAAAAAGCGATGCTTAAATACGATATGGGTTACAAATGCGGCCAACATAAGTACTGCCATGGCCCCCGCTGAAATATGCATTAACTGAGGATGATTTGATAACAAGATACCGCAAAATGTTAATTTCATAATTCCAATTAGGTCGCGTAAAGGGGCTGGAATTTTATATTCATTAAATTCACTGACAATATTGTCATAACGTACCACCCAAACAAAAAATATAGAGGCGGCCAAAACAATTTTTAATCCGAAAATAAAGGTGGAAAACGCCATGAGTTAACTTCCGAAATGGGGGAAAACCATTAAACCCCAAGCTAAAATAACAACCAGAGATATGCCAACATTTAAATATAACACTGTTTTTTCTTTCATCGAAAACTCCAATAAAATATTAAAGGAAGAACAATCATTAATATATTAATAAAAATTAGATTAATTAAGCAACGATAAATTTAGAATTCCAACCGGAGTCCGTTAATTGACTAGCGACCCGAATATGCCCGCGACGATTCAACCATAAAATATCTGCCGAATTAAAGTGAATGATAATATGAGAAAAATTAGCTAACGCTTGGGGTTTAATTTGATCTATTTGGGAAACATTAATTTCATTAAACATTGTTTCTTTTTTTGGTAAATCAATCGGGGTGCCTGGTGCCAACGGGTATGCATAGCAAATTTGGGAGTGTGGCGTTGATGATGCAAAAAAATCAGTGTTGATATCCCCGTGATTAACAACGGTGGCCTTGCCTTTAAGGCGAACTTGTAGTTTTTGCTGGGGTGAATAATAAAGTAGGGCCACGTCTTTGTGTTGTTGCAGTTGTTGGTTCTTTAGTGATCGTTGATCTGAATGAACACGTACTTGATCAAATTCAGAATTGACGCCACGAGAGACCACCGTTCTAAGGTCGGGATTCCCTTCCAGGGTCATACTACCTAGAACACAGGTGTGAAATGGGTGGTTGGATTGTTTTACCCCTAAAATAAGTTCATTTTTCGCAAATGCCAATAAATCATTGGGCACGCTAACATGGTCCAGTTGCATTAAATTGAAATCAGATGCCATATCGCGCCTCCCCATAAAATTGCTTTCAATGACCATGCCATGGTACGAACCCAGTTTTGATGAACCAATTGCTGAATTAAGGTTAAACTCGGCGCATGATCAAGCGCTCGATGAATGCGAACCATGATTAAAAAGGTATGCAACCAAATTAATATAATAAGACTAATATTAATCAAATTAATGATTGGAAAAATTTGGCCATCCCGTATCAGTAAAATAAGGCCCGTAATTAACTCGAATAGCATTAGCGGAACCACCAAAACGCTGATTCGTTGCTGATGGTATATGAAAGCGTTTGGATTTAGATTAGCAAATTTAAAAAAAGGGTAATGAACCCATTGTATCGTCCAAATTAAACCGGTAAGCAGCCATGTGACAATGCCATGAAGAAAATATAAGATCATTAACGATATTATATCAGATTAAATTAAAGCTGTGTTGGATTAGGCGCATCGCCATAGACTTCCACTGGGTCAAAGACCTTTTCAGTTTCAGTAAATGTTAAGGCAATTGAATCACTTGCTTCGGGACCAAAGGGAACAGACCGATAAAAGCATGACCGGTAACCCACATGGCAACTGGCACCACCGTTAACATCCACGCGCAACCAAATGCAGTCTTGATCATCGTCAATGCGAATTTCACGAATAGTTTGAACCAACCCACTGGTTTTGCCTTTATGCCATAAAGTTTGACGGGACCGAGAAAAATAAACAGCTTCACCCAATGTAATGGTTTGCCGCAATGCCTCAGCATTCATATACCCTTGCATCAAAACTTCACCAGAACTAAAATCGGTGGTGATAACAGGGATTAAGCCGTTATTATCAAATTTAGGTGCAAAGCTCGGGCTTTCTTCAACTTGCTCAATGGATGTTCGTTTTTCAAATTCAATCATAACGGTGATGGTAGCAAAAAAACACATAAATGACCACCATCGCTAAATTTCAATGACGTGCACCAGTATAAAGTAAACGGCGCTTACCTAAAATTAAATAAGAAAGATATCATATTTTATTAAAAAATGAGTTTAAACCCTTTTTAATCGACACAATAATGAAGTGAAATATATCTAAATGAAAATATGCGATTGATCCAGGGCTTTGGTGTCATTTAACATATAAATATGAGCGAAAGTCCCCTTGTAAACTACCAGTTAACCTCTCAACAAACGCAGCAGTTAATTCAGTTGCGTCAATATCTTCACGAGCATCCCGAACTTTCTAATTTGGAATTCCAGACTCAAAAAGCTTGCATTTCAGCCCTTGAATCCATACCTGTAGATGATATTCAAAGGATTGGTACAAGTGTTATTGCAAAAATAAGTGGACGCAATGTTAGTGGTGACCCAATAATCATTCGCGGCGACATTGATGCCTTACCAATTCAAGAAGCCTCAGGCCATCCGTATCAGTCTCGCCAGTCGGGCGTCATGCATGCTTGTGGACACGATATTCATACCACCTGGGCCATTGGCGCAGCCCATTTATTGGCCAAGCAACGCATTGATCGAGATGTTTATATTCTTTTACAACAAGCCGAAGAAACCGCCGAGGGGGCAACGTATCTGCTGAATTCTGGTCAATTGCCCAAGTCATGTGTGGCCGTAATCGGGGGGCATGTTGACCCTCGTTATGAATTGGGGCAGGTGGTTCATCATGAAGGGGCCATTTCATCAGCATCAAGTCGATTTGAAATAGAAGTTTTAGGCAAGGCGGCACATGCCGCTCGACCAGAGGAAGGGCAAAGTCCAATTCCGGCATTGGTTAAAATAATTCAGCAATTGGAAACCGATTCAAATCAATTGGGTGATGCAACAAACTTTATTTCAATTACGCAGATTAATGCCGGATTAAAACATAATATTATTCCTGACAAAGCCACAGTTTCAGGCACGCTTAGGTGTTTGTCCACGCAAGCGGAAAATCAATTAAAAGCGGCAATTAGTAATTATGAACAGCTGGATCTGGGATGCGCTATTTATTCAAGCATAACGGACATGTCTCCAGTATTACTAAATCATGCCGCATTATCGGCCAGTGCGGCCCAAGCCATAGCGATGACGCTGGGGCCATCGGGACGCGTCCCGCTACATCGGCCCAATATGGCATCGGAAGACTTTGGGTTTTACTCTCAACATTACCCCACATGGTATTTTCGTATTGGATCAACCGCCAAAGGGGCCCCATTTGTTCCGGTACATACACCGGAATTTTTTGCCCCCGAGGCCGTTATTGAAATCGGTGCCCGCTTATTTGCCAATATGGCCGCAATTATTTAGTTAATTTCTTATTACTTGCACCTGATTTTGCCGACAAGGTTTTACTGGTCGTTGATTTGGTTGCTTTTTTTGCCGTTACCGCTTTTTTAGCGCTGGGTTTTACTGTGGTTGATTTGGTTGCTTTTTTTGCCGTTACCGCTTTTTTAGCGCTGGGTTTTACTGTGGTTGATTTGGTTGCTTTTTTTGCCGTTGCCGCTTTTTTAGCGCTGGATTTTACTGTGGCTGTGGCCTTTTGTTTTGCCGGATTTTTTTTGGCTTTTGTCGTTGATGCTCGAACCGTTACTGGTTTTTGGCTTATGTTGGTACTCGTTGCAGCGGCCGGTTTTGCAGATTTAGCTTTTGAAGCATTTCGTTTTCGATACCTAGGATTACGGTATTTATCTGGGTTCTTATCCATATTAACAAACTCTATTAGGGTTAAAATAAACGCTGTAGTTGCCAGGCTAAAAAATAATATGCCGGCAATAATGATTTGTAATTTAGTCATTTGCTTCCCCGTTCTTTTTATCTAAATTTTTATAAAGGACAAAATGAACAATTCGTAAAAGTTTCCCGTAAATTCCAAAACATAGAATCACGCAAACCCAAATACCCATAAATAGCCCGTAACTTTGATCTATTTCTAAAAATAAATAGAGTGAAAATAATAATGCGAGTATCGCACTTAAAATAACAATATAATCATAGCTCCGAATCATAAATTTCTCCTTGCAACTTAGTTATCGGTATTGAATGGCGAATTATTTAGTGTTTTTTACTCAGGGGGTTAGAAATCCATGTTTAACATTAAGAAATTGAGGGTATAAAAATGAGGTCGAAGGAGGTTTTATGTCGAAACGAAAAAAAATCACTACGAAACCAACCCAATTGGCCAATGACTTTAGCGCGGATGTTGCCCCAAATTACGTGGATCAAGAAAAACGTGACTTTAAGCGACAGGGACGGATTTCATTTTTAGATGAGTTTTATACGCTTTACCGAAAATGGGTTAAAAATGAATGAAAAAATTTAGTTAATAAAGTTTAATGAATTTTCAATACGGCCAATTATATAGTAATATAATTGGATGATACCTTTTCAAAAAATCATACAACAACTCAATGACTTTTGGTCAGCTCAAGGTTGCTTGTTGGTTTTTCCCTATGATACTGAAAAAGGGGCGGGTACCATGAGCCCTCACACCACATTACGTTGTTTAGGTCCTGAACCATGGAATGTTGCCTATGTCGAACCGTCGCGTCGTCCAGCTGATGGACGTTATGCTGAAAATCCCAATCGATTGCAACATTATTTTCAATATCAAGTGATTATGAAACCTTCGCCAGATAATATACAAGATTTATATATTCAAAGCCTGGCTGCCATCGGTATTTCAGCCAAGGATCATGACATTCGTTTTGTTGAAGATAATTGGGAGTCACCAACTCTTGGCGCGTGGGGTGTGGGATGGGAAGTTTGGCTAAATGGAATGGAAATTACCCAGTTTACTTATTTCCAACAATGTGGGGGCTTGGATTGTAACCCCATTTCAGTTGAAATCACCTATGGATTAGAGCGGTTGGCCATGTACATTCAAAATGTTGATCATGTGATGGATATCGAATGGCAAAAAAATCCGCAGGGTCAGTCCATTTATTATAAAGATATTTACAAAACATTTGAAATTGAGCATTCACACTATAACTTTACCCATGCAAATATTGAACGACTGATTGAATTATTTAAATCATTTGAACTGGAATGCCAAACATGTTTATCTGCAAACCTAGTATTTCCGGCATTTGAATACTGCCTTAAATGTTCACATACATTTAATTTGTTAGATGCTCGCGGGGCAATTTCAGTTACCCAGCGTATGAGTTATATCTTGAAAATCAGAGACCTGGCGTTTAAATGCGCCAATCAGTTTGTGTCAAAGGAAAAAGAGCATGCCAAATCTATTATTTGAAATTGGATTAGAAGAACTGCCGGCAAGATTTATAGACGATGCCCTTGAAGATTTAAAAATACAACTTCACCAACGTTTGGATCAGGCTCGATTATTAAATGATAATTCATCAATCACCACCTATGGCACCGCACGTCGTTTGGCTGTCATTGCAACAAATATAAAAAAGGCCCAATCATCAATTGAAGAAAGCCTAGAAGGGCCACCGCTTAAAATCGCAAAGTCTGATACTGGTGATTGGTTACCGCCCGCGATTGGTTTCGCAAAAAAATGTGATGTTGATATTTCTCAATTGACAACCCGTCAAAATAAGAAGGGGCAGGAGGTTCTATTTTTATCTCGACGGCTTGAAGGGCAAGGTGCGACTACCTTATTGCCCAACATATTTTCACTAGTAATTCAATCCATGAAATGCCCAATTGCAATGACCTGGGGAAATAATATCGGCCCTTTTATGAGGCCAATCAAATGGTTTTGTGCGATGCTGGATGACTCAATAATTCCATTTTCTCATTTTAATGTTCAATCGTCTCATCTGTCTTACGGCCACCGATTTTTAACAAACGGCGATGATGCATCCACAGGCAAAGCCATTGTTATTTCTTCACCGGATGAATATCCGTCGCAGTTAGCCGAGCATTTTGTGATGGTGAATCCAACAGAACGAAAATCCACCATTGAAACTCAATTAAAAGCCTTGAATTCAGACCCCATGATTAATATTGATTCTACGTTGCTAAATGAAGTGACTCATTTGGCGGAATGGCCAGAGGTATTGCAGGTTGAATTCCCAGATTCATTTTTAGAATTGCCAAATGAGGTTTTAATTGAATGCTTAAAAAAACACCAGAAAGCATTTATTAATACAAAAAATCATGAGCTAACCAACCAATGCTGTATCGTGGCGGACTCAGTGACATCGGACAATCGTAAAAATATCATTGCAGGCAATCAACGCGTCATGTTGGCACGTTTAAATGATGTTCAATTCTTTTGGGACGAAGATCTTAAAAATGCCGGCTTTTCTCGATGGAATAACCGATTAAAATCCATTATTTTCCAAGAAGGGCTAGGGTCCATTGATGAAAAAGTGGAGCGCATTTGCCATTTATCTCATACCATTATGGATCAGTTAAATGTAGACGCATCACAACGCGATTTAGTCGATCGCGCTGCGCATCGTTGCAAGGCCGATTTGGTATCTCATATGGTAACTGAATTACCAAGTTTACAGGGGGTAATGGGTGGCTACTATGCTGTGGTATTTAAAGAAGAATTGGGCGTTTCGGTTGCCATCCGAGATCATTATAAACCACGTTTTGATGGTGACACATTTCCTGAAACATTGCCCGGTGTTATTATTTCAATTGCAGATCGAATTGATACAATGGTTGCTTGTTTTGAAAATAATGCAATACCTACAGGATCCCGTGACCCTTGGGGAATTCGTCGTTCCATGATTGCCATTATTCGAATGGTTTTGAATTTTAATTTAGATCTAAACCTAAAATTATTATTGGAAGATGCCACGTTAACATTGGCAAAAAAGATTGGTGAAAATACATTGAAATGTCAGCAATTTTTTGAAAAACGAATTGAAACAGTTTTTTCAGAGCTTGGCATTCCTATCGATATGATTGATTTTTTCGGCCCTCGACTATTTGAGCAACCATTAAACGCTTTTAAACAAGCGGGGCTTCTTGTTAAATTAAAGACCGATCAACCGGCGGCCTTTACCCAGTTACTTGAAACAACGGCAAGGGTTTCCAAAATTAGGAATGGCGCATCATCGACGATGACGGTTACGATTAACCAATTTGTAGAACCCATTGAGCATGATGTGTATCAACGATTAAACGAAATGAAGCAACAGAATCAATCGGCTCAGTTAACCGAAGATTCCTTACCATCTTGGCTATTATTTTGTCAGGAATTGGGCACCTATTTTGAAAATGTTTTAGTCAATTCAGAGGATGCCCAGCTTGCCCATAATCGTCAGGGTTTTATTGCCCTTGTAAACGATTATTTTGCACAAGTGGGCCATTGGGAAAAAATAAAAAAATAATTAACCATTCGTTGCCATCGTAATGGGGGTGCGAAATGCTAGTTTTCAAGTTAAAATGATTAGATGAGTACAATTAAAAAGTTAGATCAAGCCACAATTTTAAAATTAGCTGCCGGTGAAATTATTGATCGCCCAGTCTCAATTGTTAAAGAGTTGGTTGAAAATTCCATTGATGCCAAAGCAACGAAAATAATAGTTTCATTAAGCGGGGGTGGGATTTCCGAAATTAGTGTTGAGGATAACGGTTGTGGTATTCCTGCAACAGATATTGAAAATGCAATAGAACCCCATGCGACGTCAAAATTGGCCGAATTTGATGATATTGATCGCGTTTTAACCATGGGGTTTCGAGGCGAGGCACTGGCCAGCATTGCGGCTGTGGCAGATATTAAAATTCACTCTTTTAATGGTTCAGATGAACTTGGGGTTCTTCTTACTTGCCCGGCGGGGGGAACCTCAATAACCACGATGAAAGCCCGAAATCAAGGGACTACCATTACGGTATCTCATTTATTTAAAAAGGTGCCTGTACGATTTCGATTTTTAAAGTCAGCATCTGCAGAAGCCAATATGGTGACACGCTTAATTCAGCAATTTTGCTTACATTATCCCCATATTTCATTTACGTTAATGCATAATAATCAAACGCTCATTTCAACCAATGGGGTCCAACATGTGAGTGAACAATTTCATCGGGTTTTATCTCTAAGTGAAGGTGATAGTGTATCATTTAATAAACAAACACAAGATGTGACTGTATCAGGGGTAATGACTACCCCGAATAAAACCTATAAACAGCGCTTAAAGTGCTGGTTTTCAGTAAATGGGCGCATGGTAAAGTCTCCACTATTTTTTAAGGCCATGGATGCGGCTTTAATTGATGTGATTCCACGTGGGGTTTACCCCGCAATTGTGTGTTTAATCGACTGCCCAACCACAGATGTAGATATCAATATTCATCCCAAAAAAGAAGATGTTAAGTTTACAAACCCTGATGATATTTTTGTTGCGATAAAACGCGCTATTGGCGCAGCGGTGATAACCCAGTCTCAATCATGGCGAGACGCACTTAATAGCACACGTTTTACCAACTCAGAATCGTTGGTTAATACACAACAAAACCCGTCGATGAATGCCGTCCACGCCATCAATGATACCCCTAACAGGTCTGTTTCTACGCCCATCATTAACCATTCAGCAACCGAACTTGTACTTAACAATAGTCGCTCTGAAATGACTGAATCCCAGGCTGATTCATTAAATCGTAGTGAACGGGCAATTGGTATGATCCAATCGAAAAAAATCGATGAGCGTTCTCCTACAGTGCTTAGAGGTGATTCTCAGCCCAGTTTGTTAAATCAAGCTGACATGTTGAAGAAGTGTCATCAATGGGTGAGCCTTAATAAGAAATACATTGTGGTGCCAATGGGGGAGACCTTATTTATTTTTGATCAACACGCCGTTCATGAGCGTGTACTATATGACCGGTTTAAGGCCGAGTATGAGCAATCAATAATTATATCAATGCCATTACTTATTCCTGAATATGTGCCTTTGACCCCAGTCAATCGGACACCTTTAATGGCGTTGTTACCATCGTTAAAATCATTAGGGATTGATATTGAAGTATTTGATCAAGATCAATTAATTATTCGTGAAATTCCTCAATTATTTTCAGGGGCATCGTTATCCTTATGGCTGACCGATTGGTTGGATGCCGATGATATTAGTGCGTTGGTTGAATCCTCGCTCGACGATGTTGTGAAAAAACTACAAATGAAAGCATGTAAAGCCGCCGTTAAATCTGGCCAAAAATTACATGATGCTGAAATAGAGTCTTTAATTAATGCCGCCATAAATTCAAAGCAACAATACACATGCCCTCATGGCCGCCCACTATACATTAAAATGAGTGAATCTCATTTGGATGGATTATTTTTAAGGTCATAAAAGTGGTTGACGACTGATTTGATTTTGTTACATAATCTGATTTTATGAGCCATTTAGTTATTGTTGAATCGCCAGCGAAAGCAAAAACAATTGAAAAGTATTTGGGGAAGTCTTATAAAGTTCTTGCCTGTTACGGGCATGTTCGTGATTTGCCTTCCGAGTCAATGGGCGTTGATTTAACAACCTTCAAACCGGAATATACGGTTATATCCGATAAAAAGAAATTAATTGCAGATTTAAAAAAAGAAGCCAAAAAAGTAGACTGTGTATGGCTAGCAACGGACCCGGATCGAGAAGGTGAGGCGATTGCTTGGCATGTTCAAGAAGCCTTAGGAAAAACCGGTGTTCCATTCAAGCGAATCGTATTTAACGAAATTACTAAATCAGCAGTTTTAGCGGCTATAAATTCACCTCGTGAAATAAATCATGCCTTAGTCAATGCCCAGCAAGCACGCCGAATTTTAGACCGAGTGGTTGGGTATGAAATGTCACCAATCCTTTGGAAAAAATTACGGCGAGGATTATCTGCAGGGCGTGTTCAATCGGTTGCCGTTCGTTTAATTGTTGAAAAAGAGCGTGAAATTCAAGATTTTAAAATTTCTGAATCTTATAAAGTGACGGCGGACTTTAATATTGATGGTACAGTTGTTCAAGCCGATTATGCCAAAAGTTTTGATGTCAAGGACGAAGCCCAGGCCTTTTTAGAAAGTTTAGATGGCCAAAATTATCAGATTGAATCCATCGAACAAAAAGAAGCCAAGCGGAGTCCGAGGGCCCCATTTACTACCAGTTCACTTCAACAGGAGGCATCCTCACGGTTAGGGTATTCAGTATCCAAAACAATGACATTGGCCCAACGATTATATGAAGCCGGGCATATAACCTACATGAGAACAGATGGCACCACGTTGTCATTGGATGCTCAACAAGGGATACAGACCTACATTAATAAAAACTATTCAGCGGACCAATACCAAGCGCGTAATTTTCAAACCAAAGTAAAGGGGGCTCAGGAAGCCCATGAAGCGATTCGCCCAACAGCGATGCATGTCACGTTCGCAGGAAAAGACGATGGTGAACAG
>JAYNJH010000023.1:0-4039 GCA_038109885.1 Candidatus Margulisiibacteriota bacterium
GGTGTGCAAACACTTGAGGATATCTTTAAGAAGATTATTAATGGTTTTGAGTTTGCGTTTAAAGAGGCTTACCCTTTAAAAAATATTCTTCTAAATATGGAGAGTACATTGAAGGGGTTAAAGCCTGAAATTACGATTGACTCATTAAGTAAAGACCCTTCTGTTTCTTTAAATTTGAGTTTTGAAGATAAAAAAAATATTGATGAAATTATGAGTTATATTAATCTGCAATCTAAAAAATCACCAGGTATGTTGGTGTTGGAGGAAGTTCAAGATATTGCTAAGATTCCTTCGGCACAAGCTATCTTGAGGGGATATTTTCAGGTGTTTCAAAATGTTCCTATAATTGTGATGGGCTCAATGAGGCACTTGCTAAGTGAAATGTTTTCTCATCCAAATGCCCCATTAGCTAACTTTGGGTATGATATTCAAATTAATCCAATCGATTATAAATTGTACCAAAAATATATGAATGATCGGTTTAAGGTGAATGGGTTGAAAATTAACTTGGCAACATCTACTGAATTGCAAAATATGTTAAATCGCGTGCCTGAGGCCATTAATATGGTTTGTTTTGAAATTCAGCTTTTATTTAAAAATCAGTTGATTGGTAGTGACGATGTCGTAACTGCGATTCAAAGTTTATTATATAAACGTCATTCGCGTTTTCAGTACTTTTTATCGCATCGATCAGCTTCTGAAAGGCGTGTGCTTGCGGTAATTTCAAAGTTTGGTCATGTTTTGATGCCTTCTTCAAAGGGTATGATTAATGAAACTCGCTTGACAGCAAGATCGCTTATTTTGAATTTTACTAAGCTCTATGATGAAGGGGTTATTGAACAAAATGAATTGGGGTATTATATTTCAGATCCATTATTAAATTATTTTATTGGGTCTAAAAAACATATCTAACTAAGTGTTAAATCTCTTTATAAATGTAGCCTTTTTTTGATACGCTATCGATGTGTTAAAGAAAAATAAGTTGTATAAAGGGAACGTCACCCAACAAGGTAAGCTTGGTGAGGGAATTATCGTTTTTGATGAATGTCCAGTTTATATCCCTAATACCATTCCTGGGGATCGTGTAGTGTTTAAGTTACTTAAGCTTGAAAAGCGACGTGCTTTTGGCAAATTGATAGAGATTCTTTTGTCGAGCCCTGATCGTGTTAGTGCACCTTGTTCGGTAGCCATGCAATGTGGTGGCTGTCAGCTTCAGCATCAGTCTAAAGATGCTCAATTAGGGTTTAAGTTTAATCTTTTAAAGTCTCGTTTGAGTCGCTTTATTGATATTGACGAAATTCAATTTTTGCCTGTTTTGGCAAATGATGTTTTGTGGGGGACGCGAAATAAGATGCAGTTTGCTTTTTCTAATGGGTCGGATGGCGTGGCCATTGGGTTGTATGCGCATCGTTCGCATCGAGTGATTGATTTTGATTATTGTCATGTGATGTCAAGTTCAATGAATCAAGTTGTTCGTGCTATTAAAGCTTGGGTTAATATGAATTTGGTATCTGTTTTTGATGAACACACAGGGCAGGGTGTGCTTCGTCATTTGACACTCAGAACATCTCACGTTACTGGTCAAATCATGATTATTCTGACGCTAGGTGATATGTTTGATATGCGTTCTTTTGTTACTGCAATATCTCAGGTGGCAGGTGTTGCTAGTATTTATGTTTCTGTTCAGTCTGATAAGACAAATGATCAAGTGATGGGGGATGAATTGCATCATATTTGGGGCGCGTTGGTTATTGACGATGTTGTTCACGGTTGTAAATGTCAGGTCTCGCCTAAATCTTTTATGCAGGCTAATGGATCATTAGTAAATAAATTATATAAAACAGTGATTGATTCTGTGTTGCCCTCGGATGTCATTTTAGATTTATATTGTGGTACAGGCGTTATGACTTGTGCTTTGGCAAAGTACTTTGATCATGTGGTTGGTGTTGATAATAACGTTTCAGCAATAGAGGATGCTAAACGTAATGCTGAGGAAAATCGGGTTAATGTCCAATTTTTTTGTGAAGATGTTGTTAACTACATCTCAAATGTTTCTTTAGGTAATGCAACGGTTATTTTGGATCCGCCCCGTCAAGGTTGTTCTGAACATGTTATTAAGTCTTTAATTCAAATTCAGCCCAAGCAAATTATATATGTTTCGTGTTACCCGGATACTTTAGGACGGGACTTAAGGGCTTTTACTTCCAATGGTTTTAGGGTTCAATCGGTTCAAGCGGTTGATATGTTTTGTCATACCCCTCATGTTGAGGCGGTTGCAAAGCTTGAGCTTACCTAACGATTAGTTTCGTGGGTGTTGAATTTTGATTGGTGAACTTTCGCCAAATTAACATACTTTTGAGCCCATTTTTTTTGAGTTTCGATGGTGCTTTTGGGTGTTGTTTTAATGATTTTTCCAGGGCAGCCAACAACCAGTGAGAACGGGGGGATTACGGTGTTTTCAAGAATTACTGCTCCGGCCCCAATAATGCTTCCCCGGCCGATTTTTGCTCCTGATAAGATGATTGCTCCGATTCCAATTAGGCAGCACTCTTCTATATGACAGGCATGTAAATTGACGTGATGCCCAACGGTTACATCATTATCAATAATGCATGGGAGTTTATTTTCAAGGTGAACAATACAGCCATCTTGAATATTACTTCGTTCGCCAATGATGATTTGATTGATATCACCTCTTAACACAGCATTGTACCAAACCGATGCATTATCTTTTATAATTACGTTTCCCATAACTTGCGCGCCGTTTGCAATAAAGGCACTTTCTGAGACCTGCGGCACATCTTCTAATATATTTGGAGGTAAATTAAACTCAATCATAATCTAATCCTAGCTAAATTTGATGTTGAGTACAATCTTAATATAGCAGCTAGATTCGCTATTGTGATAACCTTTGCTATCGGTTTAATCCGTATGTTTTTAATAAAATATGGTGTATTTTTTGACTAGTTTGACGTATATCCCGTATAATTTTATTAATTATCCAACATGGAGATCTAAATAGTAATGGCTGGTCACAATAAATGGTCCAAAGTTAAACATATTAAAGCAAAAGAAGACGCAAAAAAAGGCAAAGCTTTTTCCAAGGTTGGGCGCGATATTACCATTGCAGCTCGTCAAGGTGGCGCTAATCCTGATATGAATCCAGCACTGCGTTTGGCGATACAAAAGGCACGTGACGTGAACATGCCAAAAGATAATATTCAGAGGGCTATTGAAAAAGGCGCTGGAACTGGCGACGGTAATGATTTAGAAGAAATTATCTATGAAGCTTATGCGCCTGGAGGCGTAGCGATATTAATTCGAGCGTTAACGGATAATAAAAATCGTACAGTGCCCAATGTTCGAGCGGCATTATCTAAAGCTGGTGGAAGTTTGGCAAACTCCGGAGCAGTTAGTTATTTGTTTGAAAAAAAAGGGCTTATTTTGTTTGATGATGAATGTGATGTAGATTCCGTAATGGAGTTAGCCATTGAGTCTGGCGCAGAGGATGTTAATGTTCAAGATGATGGTTCTGTTGAAGTTTTAACGTTGCCGGATCAGTTTGAAGATGTATTAAACGTGTTTAATTATAATAAGGTGGCTTACCTCAGTGCGGATATTGATATGGTGCCCCAAACTCGTATAATGCTTGAACTAGAAAAAGCAAAGGGTTTCTTAAAACTTATCGATAAGCTTGAAGACGATGACGATATTCAAGATGTTTTTCATAATGCGGATGTTCCCGATGAGGCGCTGGAGTTGTAGATGAAGTTTTTAGCTATATTATTTATGGTCTTTTATAGCTTTTCTAATTCAGTTTATGCTGTGCCAGGTTTCTCGGCCATTACTTTGGAGCAAAGTGGACGCATAATTCGAGGTACAGCAACCAAAGCTTTTTATGTTACTGTAACTTCTGATGCAACGGAGTTATTAACCTCATTAACGTTGACAGCTACTTCAGGAACACCCTTTAATTCGGCGGGCTCTAACATTGTAAATGTTAAACTTTATTCAGATACTGATGGTGACGGCGCTTATG
>JAYNJH010000023.1:4049-7517 GCA_038109885.1 Candidatus Margulisiibacteriota bacterium
ATTATGATGATTATATTTTAACTACAAACTCGCTTTCTAATTCGGATATGGCCGTTGTTACATTTACTGGATCATTTTCTATATCCACAAGTGAAAATCGTATTTACTTTGAATTTACTACTAATGATGGAACCACACTCAATGTAGAGCAAGACTTGGGAATCACAGGTTACACTTCTGGGGGAACCACTTATCCCGGTGGAGGTGCGGTTGATACTAGTTTAGTCGATGTAAAAACTACAGTGGTGGGTGTTGATCGTGCGTTTACTTCAATAGCAACAACCACGCTCGTATTTGATGCTGATATTGAAGATTTTAATGTGGCGAGTTTTAATTTAACGCCATCAACCAGTGAAGGGTATTATGTTGATCAAATTACGGTGGTGAATAGTGCGGCGACGTTTGATTCCGATGGGGATGGCAGTGGTGTTACGGATGTTCGTTTATACAAAGATGATGGGGATAGTATCTTTGAAACTACGGACACATTGATTGCACAGACATCCGATAATACTGTGACGTTTAATTCCACAACCACCGCAATTATTAATTTGGATGATAGTAATGAAACGGACGCAATTACGAATCTTTTAATAACAACCGCAACGACAAATACATTTTTTCTGGCCTATAATTTAGGCTCGAGTACCAATGTTTTGTCGGATCCCTCAAATAGTAGTTCAGATCCAATGAAAATCAATGCGCAGGTAACGAATGTGACCGGTTATGGTTTTGACTCTGATTATGCTTATGGGCCCATTTCGATTAGTTCAGCAACCAATAATAATTTCCAAGGCACTGTAGCAGGTCTTGTGTTTTATGATTTTCAATCGATTTTTCCAAGCATGAATGCGGCACCCGGTTTAGAAGATATTCCAATTTTTAAATTTACAGCGAAATCAGTTGGTATAACTAGTAAGGTTGTCACACTTAATATTAGTAATATTGCAAATACTTTTGATGCGAATGGGAATCAATCCGGTGTTTCTGGTTTGAAATGGATTAAGGATGATTCCGGTGGTGATTACAGTGGGTATGGAACCGATGCCGGTAGTGTTAATTTAGATACAAATATAACGTCTACTTTTTCGATAACTGAGTCTTCAAAGGCATTTATAACTTGTGGCAGTAATTGTGTTGAGATCTCAACTGGAAATACTCAAATTTTTTATGTTTTAGCTGATTTTGGTGATAATATGAGTTCTGGGTCTGTTGTGAGTTTAAATATTAGTGAAGATACCCGTGCCACAAGCAATGGAAAAACAAATCTTAAAATTGGGAGTACATTTCCTTTATCTGACTCTGCAACAAAGTCAGTCACATTGGTGGATCCTATTTTAACTGTTAAGACTGCTTTTACAGACCAATTGTTTGTGAGTTCGAATAGCACTGTTCGAAAGATTGTTGCTGGAATGTATGATATTGCTGTTTATAATTTTGAAATAGATGTTGATAATCAAATTTCAAATGCTACATTTCAGTTTTTATCCCCTAATGGTTTTTTTAGTGGAGAAAATACAGGGGTTTCAAAGTTATCCCTCTATTTAGATAAAGATTCTAATAATATGTTATCAGACGGTGATGTGTTCTTATCTTCTGTTGGAACATTTACCGAATCCGGTCGCCTAGCTTCAATTCCTAATGTGTCACTTTCTCAAGGAAAGGGGCAAAAGTTATTGTTATTGATGGATATTGGCCAACGTACAACTTCAACAAATGACCAATTGTCTATATCACTCAATAATATAACGGTTACTGGTAGTGTTGTTGCCAGCATGTATCCAAATCCAATTTCACCTTACACTTATGATGTTGAACCGCATTTATTACAGATAACAAATATTAATACGGATATTTCAGATACAAATATTATTACTCAGTCATCTACATTTGATTTTAAACTGGATGTTCAAGCTAAACTGTCTGGCGTTCAAGTTCAATTGTTAGGATCTTCAAGTGTTCCGTTGACCATTCCAAAATTTTATTTAGGTGGGGTGTCTGGTAAAGATCGCTCCTATGAATTTAGCTCAACATTTAATGCAACTTCAAGTACGTCCCCAGGTACTATTCTATCGGCCTTTAATAACCCCTCATCTAAGTCAATTGTTTATGGAGTGAGTGCGGCGAATATTACATCAGAAGGTAATTATTTGGTTGATGCGGATGTCTATTATACACCGACAAATAATGTGAATTATTTAATTAATAATACGTTACTAACTCGTTCAAAAGGGACTGGTGTAGACTTTAAATCTGCAGCAGATTTGAATTCGAGTTCAACCCAAACAAAAGTTCAGCCCTCAATGACTACAACCAATGATGTCTACTCATGGTCCTTACCTTCGTATGTGTCGAATGTCGAAGTTCAAGTGAATAATCAATTCACTACATTTAATAGTTATCAGTCGATTGCGCAGGGGGCGAAACTTAAAATTACGTTCATAAATCAAGGTAAAGATATTGATCCATCAAGCATCAGTTTAAGTTTAAATGGCACAGATATTCCTGCTGAATCCGCAATTTCATCGGGGTCAACTGCGAATTATTATAAGTACGAATCGACCACTGGCGTTTTAACGATTAATTCTTTGGGAACACAAAGTGGTCAGCTTACATTATCTGTTAATGATATGTTTGGTGAAGCCTATCCATCCGCCCCATTTATATTTTATACCAGTGAGGATTTACAAATTCAGCAATTGCTTGTGTACCCAAATCCTTTTTCTCCAACAATAACCTCATCAGGGATTACGATTGGCTTTTCGTTAACCCAACAGGCATCGGTTAGTTTTAAGGTTTACGATGCGATGGGACGTGAAGTGTCTCGATTAAACCCAACATCATTCCCCATGGGGTATAATACGCAAACTTGGGATTCCATCATTGAGGCGTCTGGTAACTATATTTCCTCGGGAACTTATTTTATTAAAATGACGGCTAAAGGTGAGGATGGTACGGAAGTACGTGCAACGACGAAATGGGCTGTATATTAATGAAAATGTTTCGATTTATTATTTGTTGGATGGTTGTTTTCAGTGGGACACTATTGGCTGTGGATCAAGCGGGTGTGGTTAGTATTCAATCTGCGATGACTTCACCCAAAGAAGCGGCGTTTGGGCGTATTACCCCGGCGGAAATCCAATCGATTGGTAATGTGATGGTTAATCCGGCTTCGATTGGTGGTATATCATTTAACCAAACATTAATATCGAACTATCAGTTATCCGCTCAGTTGGATTATCGTCATTTAACTGTTTTGTTTCCATATAATGATTGGGTGTTTGGTTTATCATATGGGACCAATGTGACAAGTGGTTTTACAAAGACTTCGTTAGTTAATAATGTTGTATATGATATAGGTAACTTTTCATCGGGTTTTGATGTGTTGCACCTTGCCGTTGGACAAAAGCTTAATGAACCTTTTTATTTTATTTAGTAATAAATGATTTATTTTATTTTTATATATTA
>JAYNJH010000023.1:7527-20124 GCA_038109885.1 Candidatus Margulisiibacteriota bacterium
CATTTCTATTTTGGCTTTGGTTTTAGTTTACTAAGTCAAGTTATTGATACCTCCCGACGTTCACCGGCGTACAGCTTGGACATGGGAATTATTTCAACAACTTTTTTTGAAAATCATTACGTAAATCGAGTGGATATTGGTGCATCTGTTGTTGGTGCTTTTTCAACAGGGTTACCGTCTTGGACCTATGATTCAACGGTGGGGACATCTAAAGAACAATCCATGGAACGTCAGATATATGTTGGCGGGACAATATCCATGTTTGATTACTCTACTCAAATTAAAACCGGTTTATATTCCCAAGGTATTGCATTACGTGATGGTATGTTTGGGCTAAATTATAGTCTTGCTGATGGATTAGCTTTACGGTTATCAACAACATATGATTTTTATCAGGGCCAAGAATTCGTTTATAATTTTGGGACGGGTTTATTGTTACGTCGTGTTGCTGGCTTAGGTAATAATATTTACGATATGTCTGTCGACTATACGTATACTATGTACCCATCACCTCGAACAGATGACCCTTCCCATTCAATAGGTTTATCATTTTTAGGGCAATCTACAGATGAGCGTCCAGTAGTATTATTACCAAGTCGCTCCTATAAGACACTGGATTCAACCGCTGATTTTAACGGAACATCTGATCGTAATGCATTGGTTTTTATTTATAATGGGGAAAGTCTGGTTGGCCAAGTTCGTGCCAATAATAATGGCAAGTGGGTTGTTGATCAATTACCGTTGGATGTTGGTTATAATTCAATTACATTTCGTTCCAAATCATTGTCTAAGGATTTATCGCGATCTTCAGACCCCATTGTTATTCATTTTGATAAAACTCCACCGAAAATTGAAACGAACTTAAATATTATTGGAAATCGTGTTGAAATTCGGTTGAACTCAAATGAACCCTTAAAGGATACGGTGTTGGTATCTGGAAACCAAAAGATTGGTTTTAGAAAACTATCTGATCGTCAATACAGCTTGGTTGTTGATTTGCCTGCTAATTTAAGAAATGCTTCTCCATTACCAGATCAAATGCTTACTTATGGTATTGTTGCACAAGATGAAATTGGAAATGTAGCACCGACAGAGTCCATTGCTTTTTTTGTTGAGCCATTATTTCCTTCGGATCAAACTGTGGTTTATAACGATGCAATTACTGTTCTTGGTTATGCCTCAAAGTACGTGGAACAGATTTCAATAAACGGTAATGTGATTGAGACGGATAAAAATGATGCGTTTTCCACATCGGTTGAATTGAATTATGGCAAGCAGGTATTGTTGGTTAATGTTAAAACAAAAAATGGGCGTGAACTTCAGTATTATGCTCGTTTGCTTTGTATTAAACGGTTTCCGGATATTCCTAAGTTTGCAAAATATCGTCGAGATATTGAGTTTTTAGCAACAATGGGATATGTCGATGGTAAGTCTGATGGCCTGTTTCATCCAGATGAGGAAATGACGAGAAGGGATGTTACTTTAGCCATTGCAAAGGCACGTAATATTGAAGCGAAAGAGATTCAATTTGATCCGTTTTTAGATGTCAAAAAGTCAGATCCTGATGCTGGGGTTATCTCTGCTGCCGTGGATGCTGGAATTACATTCGCTTATGCGGATGGTACATTTCGCCCCAATGAAAAAGTTTCGGTTGCAGATGCTTTTAAAATGCTGAATAATGCCGGTGTTATCGATAGTGAAGAGGTTGTTGTCAGTAAAGCTCCCATTAAACGGTTTGAGTTTGCTTTATTCTTTAAACAAGTTAGACGTTATGACCAACGTGTTAATTACTTGTTGGATTGGGATCAAGGCTATAACCTTCCAAACTAATTTTTTATGTCAAGCCCGTATCGAATTGGTTTAATTGGTGCCGGTGGGGTTGGTTTATATTACCTTTCTTTTTTTGCTCAAATAAATTGTCATTTAACAATAGTGACGCGAGATGCTAGAGAATATACTCAAAAAGAAATCACTATTCAGTCTTATTTGGGTGATCAGTGTTATTTTATTGATGATATTGTTAGTTTTCATGACTCTTCTGTTTTACCATTCGATTGTCTAATTATTGCAACGAAAGTTCTGCCTGAAATTGATATTTTGGCTTTATCTAAACCATTTATTTCCTCTAAAACAGTTATTATGATGATTCAAAATGGGTTGAATGTGGAACGGGCTTTAATGCAGCATATTAATCAGCCCATTTTACGTGGATTGGGATTTATTTGTGTTGAGCGTCAAACTAAAAATCTTATACAACATTTTGATTATGGGCAGCTATGTTTGGGGGTGGTTAATGGAGATAAAAATGATCCGAAAATACATGATTTACTATCTTATTTAGATAAAACTGACCTAAAATATACGTTTTCTAACAATATTAACTATGAAATTTGGAAAAAACTGCTTTGGAATGCCCCTTTTAATCCATTATCTGTTTATTTTGGTGGCGTGGATACCTTTTTTTTATTAAATCATTCAGAGGCATTAAATTATGTTAATTTAATTATGGATGAGGTATTAATTGCTGCCAAATTGAATGGTGTATCTTTGTCGGATTCTTTAAAATCGCAAATGATTAAAAATACACAACATATGAAACCTTACAAGACTAGCATGTGTTTGGATTATGAACGTGGGGCTCCTTTGGAAATTGATGCGATTTTGGGTGAAATGATTCGGACTTCGGCCTTTTATAATCAAGATCTTCCCATTTCTAATAAGATCTATAGCGCACTGATTTAATATCGTAGATTTATAAACTTAAAAAAATTAGTTCTGAATGTTTAAAATTTGAACTTTTAGGGAATATATTACTGTTCAGGAGAATTTAATGAGAATCGTTCAGGCTGTTATTCTATCTATTTTTTTATTGTATATTCCTTTAAATGCTGTCACTGGAAATATAAATGTTCAATTTTTAATTGGCGATACTGATAATGGTACTTTTCAGGGAAATTACCATATTACTTTTGGTATTTTTAGTGCCCCGAATCAAAAGAAAGAAGATGCTTTGTGGAAAGAAACCCATCAGTTGGTTGTTACACAAGGAAAAGTTTCTAAAATGTTAGGAACTCAAATTCCGATTGATTATCATATGTTTAAATCAGATCAGTTATATATTGGTTTATTCTTTAAAGAGTTAACGGATACATTATTTGTTCCAATTATTAGTGTTCCTGCTGCAGTTGTGTCTAAATATTCCGACTATGCTAGAGAAATTGAGTTTACCGATACTTGGATGAAAATAAATACAGTAAATCATCGTGTTGGTATAGGGATTACCAATAACTTGACTGTAGCGTTTCAGGTGGTTGGATCAGCGAATATTACTTCAGTGAATGCGACTGGTGAAATTCATAGTCCCGATGGTTACAATATTCATAAATTAGATTATTTGAAGCTTGTTAATTTAGATGACTATTCATTATCGCCTTTTGATAATAACGACTCTCCAACCGTTGATACCGTGTTTGTGACTAAAGAACGTAATGTAGGCATGGGAATCTATATCACGGCCAATATTGCTGAACAATTGCATGTTAGTGGTAATTTGCGTTTGGATAATGGTAGTTTTATGGGATTAAGTAATATTCAACTGGTAGGTGATGCTGGTGCTACAGAGGAAGCTTACAATGATAAAAATCAGTTGGTTTGGGATTCAAAAAAAGGTTTTTTGCATGCAGGGTATGGAAGTGGAAATAAGTGGAGTCGAACTAATAGTGGTATGTATTCAGCTGCATTTGGCCGTGATAATACGGTTTCAGGAGACTATGGATTTTCTGTTGGTAAAGATAATCAGGTTCTAAAGTCATCTTCCACAGTGGGGGGCGGGCTTGATAATACAGTTGATTCCCCGTATTCTGGTGTTTTCTCAGGTAATAAAAATAAGATTAACCCAACGTCACAAGATCATGGGAAAGCGGTGATTGCTGGCGGCGATTCAAATACAATTACCGGAGATTATGCTGGAATTTTAGGTGGTCAAAGTAATGTAATTAATAATAATGATTCTCAAGGCTCTTTCGCTAGCATTGTAGGTGGCAAAACCAATCAAATTTTAAATGATTCCAAGTACTCATCTATTCTGGGCGGCCATAATAACTTACTTTACGGTGAGTCATCTTTTGCTATGGGAAAGTATATTCAGATTGGTACTACAGCTTCTCAACATAATGGTGTTTTTGTTTTTACAGATTCAACCATTAACTCAACCAATTATTTTAATAGTTACTCTTCTGATCAATTTCTTATTTATGCATCCAATGGGGTGGTGATTGGTTTGGATAATTTTAATAATAAAGCAGACTTAGAAATAAAGGATTTTTCGCCTGCGAAGATCTATCCACCATCAGGTCAATCTGTAAAAGCCCATTCAATTCGGACGGCGGGAGACATTGTTGCGGCAGACGCGGATGGCAATTTAGGTTTTTTGGTTGGCGATGGTTCTTACATAACAAACATTGCTAGTTTATGGAAAAGTAGTAGTTCTGCCGGGTCTGTTTATGTTGATGATCAACGCATTGGTATTGGTTCTGTTAATGATTTATCACCAGCAGATTCTTTACTTTATATTAAGGAAACGAGTCTGTATCCAGCCAATATTAAATTGGCTTCTGTCGGCGGAAATACGCTTGATTTTGGTGTTTCATCCAGTATCTCTAACTTGTCTTCCTCAGTTCCGTTTCGATTGCAATACAATGGAAATAATGTTGCTGAAGTAACAAATTCCGATAATGGTGAATTTAATGTTTATACCAATTTAGGTGTTGGGGTTTTAAACCCTGATGATAAATTGGATGTTGATGGTACGGCTCAAATTACCGGGAAATTAACTGTTAAATCGGTTGAAGCATCTCAAACCATAACGGCCAATGCCTTTGTTGGAGATGGTAAAAAATTGACGGATGTCCCTGTTTATTACATGAGCCCACAAGACTTGTCTCCTCATCAACAACTTCTAATGCATAATAATGGGAATTTGGGACTGGGTAAAGTGACCTCAAATATTCAATCTTTATTGCATATTGGGGATGAAACGGGGACTCAAATTCGACTTGAGCAAACGGATGATACGCATAACCGTTACACCACATTTTCATCTAATTCACGTTTTAACTTAACCTTTAATGATTATCAACAAAATTCAGATGAGGTTTTTTCTTTTAATTCTAAAAAAAATGGTGAAACTACTGAAAAACAATTGGTCATTATTACTGGAGAGGGGAATGTTGGGATTGGAAAGTTACCCTCAAATTTATTGGATGTATCTGGAAATATAAAAGCCAATACATTTGAAGGAAATGGGGCTAATGTTACCAATGTTCAGTTGAATGTAGATCAAACAAATGCTGTTACATTTAATTCGACAGTTTCTATAAAAAAAGTATTAAAATTGGCACCATTAACGACCAATATTGGCTCAGCATGTGATACTAATGACGATATTGGCTCTATTTATACTGTTCAACCAACAGGAAAACAGTTAACCGTTTGTATTTGCGTTGCACTTACAACGCCAAAGAATATTCTTGATTCATCGGCGGATTCAGATTGTCAGTAGCTTTTTAACATCACTTTTTTTGAATTTTTGTAACGAAATAAAATACTTTTTTTGAATTGAAATTAATGTTTATTTTCTTTGAAAAATGGGAATAAATAAATGGTGAATTCATGAGCAGTAGATATTGTCTTTTTTATGTATCGATATTGGTTTTTAGTTTAGTTTTTTCAATCACTAGCTATTCAGCCCCAGTATATCAACTTGAAGACTCTGCACCTCCGATGGTGGAGTTATCAGGGGTTCTTGAGCCTTCGAATAATTCACTTATCAATGGTGTATTTAAAACTAAAATAAGTATATATAACTCAGATCAAAGTATTCCAACGGCCTCTTTTACTAAATCAATTTCAGTTTTAAATAATTATTTTCGAACTGAGGTTGACTTAAAAAAAATTCTTGTTCCATTTTTTAACGCTGGGAAACCGGTTCGTGTCCGAATGGACTTTTCAAATGATTTGCATACGGAACTGCCCATTGCATCGATACCAACGGTTATCAAGTCCTCATCAGCTTTAAAATCAACGCAAATGATGGATTCTTCTGTTGTTTTCTTTGATTATAATAATCTTCGCATGGGCATTGGAACTACAAATCCTGTGGCAACACTTGAAGTTGTTGGAACCATGAATGTATCTAAATATTTGTATGGGGATGGATCTAAACTAACCAATTTAACGTATAAAGGTGAGGATAATTACAACTGGCTACGTTCAAAAAATGGAGAGTTTTTGGTTGTTACGATTAATGTTGATGGCGATATGATGATTGGTGGCAGGCAACAACAAGATTCGATATATACGGATTTAACCGTTTATGGATCACTATTGGTAGAACCCAGTTTAGTTGTTACATCAAGCATTATTTCAGGTGCTGGCTCTCGTTGGATGTGGTATGCCGAACGAGACATTTTAAGAATTGGCTATGTTCCTTCGTACTATTGGGATAATCAATTTAGTGGAAAAAACTCGATTGTTTTTGGTTATTCGTCTATGGCAACTGGGAATTATTCTATTGTTACCGGTGGCTACTATAATGAAGCCCGTTCTAATAATTCTATTATTGCTGGAGGAAGTAAAAACAGAGTTTTAGGTGAGTCTAGTATCATTGTTGGTGGGCAAAATAATTTAATTGATTCTGAATTATCAGTCATATTAGGTGGCATGCAGAATATTGCTAAATATAGCTCTATTGTCTTGGGGGGCTATGAAAATCGATCGTTTGGTGAACAAGCGATTGTGTCTGGTTATAAAAATAATTCCAGTGGCGATAACTCAATTATTTTGGGGGGTAAAAATAATGAGTTGTTTTCTGATGGTTCTTTGGCTATGGGGCAAAATATATATATTTTTCCTTCACATAATAATACGGTTGTTTTTGGTTTTAATGATTCAAGATCTCGCTCATTATCTACTCGAAATATATATGTTAATGTGAAAAATGGTATGGGTATTGGGACGGTAAATACCTCACCAAATGCAATTCATGTCGAAGGTATTGTCTCGGCGAACTTCCTTATTGGTGATGGTAGTAATATAACCAATATCAAAAATGCAGATAGCGCATGGGCAGTTTTGGATCCATCAAAGCCAACCTTTTTAGTTCATCAGGGGCGTATGGGTGTTTTAACTGGAAATCTGATTGAATCCTTGAATGTTGAAGGAAGTATTAATATTTCAGGAAATGCGGTTGGCGATGAAGGAACAATTCAGTATTTGAATGATTCATTTTCGGTATTCAAGGGTGGGCAATGGGTTTCGCTTCAAATGACAGATACGGATACGACCTATAATGCTAGTGCCGGTTTAAGTTTACACCCAAGTTCGAATATGTTTGATTTGGTCACGGCAAATGCGAAAATTGGCCAAGTTTTGATTTGGAATGGAAAAAACTGGGCTCCCGCTTATTTAGATCAGTTTATTGAACAAGCTGAAAGTACTCGTATTAATCAATTAGATACCCCAAAACGATTGTATTTATCCACAGGAAATGTGGTTATTAATAAACCATCATCTTTGGCGAGCAAAGATTTGCCAGATGTTCCATTGTCTGTATTTAATTCAACTGACCAGGATACATCGTTGTATCTTTTTGATGAGTCCAATGATGGACATCATATGTCGTTATCAATAAATCCACCAGGGATGCATTTTGAGTCACATTATAATTTGGGATCATTGATTCAGTCGCCTCGTCGTGGTGGTGGATTTGAGGTTACTCAAAATGCGTTTGTTATGTATATTGATGATGATACAGGAATTAAAACTAATTTGGTTTTAATGGATCAATCCGCGGTACGTATTAATGATAATTCAACAATACGTAAATTTCCTTTTTTTGTTGGGGGGACACTTGCCAGTGATTCTTTTTATTTGTTTTCTGACCCTACTGCGGTTGGTATTTATTTAGTTGATGATTATTTTAGAAATTGTTCAGCACCCGGTACGACCGCATCCCCATGTTATGGCACTCAGGCAAGAGAGAGGTCTCTTGTTTTTGAGCAAGTGGCTCAAGGTGGAATAAATATTCAGTCCGGGCCGATGATGGGGGATGTTATTTTTTCCCAAAAGGGGCAGCAGATTGCTAAGCTTCAGTTAAATAAAATAGGGAAAACATCTTTTGGCATTACCCCCAAGTGGCTTCGTGCAGAATTGGATGTCTATGGTGGTGATGTTCATGTGTCAGATGGTTATGGTGTTCATTTCTATGACTATAAATCCCATAAATCAAAAATTGTGTTTGATTCAACTCAAAATAACCGAATTCAATTTTTTTCCTCTAATGAGTTTAATGTGCCGAATTTAACGGTATCTTCAACCGGTAATGTGGCTTTAAACTCCGTGGCTAATGATTATTATGATTTATTTGTCACAACGACAGAAAATTTGCGTGATATTTCGGTTCAACTTAATGCTAAAGACAATCTTAATTCAGGGATTCGTTTCTTGGTGGATAAAAATTCAGATGATGATATTGATGATTCTGGCGAAGAATTTCGTATTCATTTGAATGATGAACAAATGATTATCAATGATTCGGATTCTGATCCTTTAATTACAATTTCTCAAAATGGGAATGTTGGTTTAAATAACTCAACCCCAACGGTTTCTTTAGCTGTCAGTGGAGATATGGTTTTATTAAATCAATCTGGACTTTATTTTAATGAGGTGGGAAATACAGCGGTCTACCCGGCCATTGAAGTTAGTTCGAATTCAGCTTTAATTGAATCTTCCGATCACATTACATTTTTAAATCCTTCTGGAAATGTGGCTATGGATGTAAATAGCCATGGTGTGGCAATTCATGCACTAAAGTCTAAGAACACGATTAGTTCTGTTCCAATTGGTTTAGAAATTAATGGGAATATGGTTGTTAGTGGTGATATTTATAATAAACTTAATGATAAAATTTTTCCTTTCGATGTTCAAAATAGCTCAAAAACTAAATCAGGACGACTGATTGATACGATTGAAATTGATACGGCATCAGGACTGAGTTTGTCCGGTGTAAATACCCCCCAAAGTGAGCTTAAAGTTGTTGGGAAACCTTATTATAATCGAATAAAATTACCAAGTGGTGAGATTTTTTCGGCGACTGGAAATAATGACTTAAGATTGATTGGGAAAGGGATTACGATTACCGCCAATAATCAGCAAGATCGGGCTTTGGTTTCCAGTGAAACTTATGACAATTTGAAATTGCTCAATGATTTAGTATCAGGGGGTGAAATTGCCGGATCTTTAACCGTTAATGGCGATTTTATTATTTTGGGAAATAAGCTTAAAGGAAATGCCGCAGGTATATATAAAATTCCCTATCGCTGGGAACGTGTAACTCGAAATAATTTAGAAATTATTGACCCACTTTTTATGCCACATGGGTATTATGATGATGGGGAAATTTATTACACAAAAGGTAATGTTGGAATTAATACAGATTCACCAAAAACATTATTTGAAACTGTTGGAACGGCTTCTGTGAATGAATTAATTATCAGTAATATGCTTCAAACCTCGTTAATAACTTCAACTCAAAATTTTGATCTTTTTTCGAATAATTCAATTGCATTTCAATCGGAATCCGATGATGTTCTAATTGCTCGTAATGGCAATTTATTAAGTTCGAATTCACTTGATGAGTTGTTACGAATTACTAAAAAGTCTCAACTTCTTTTTGATGTTGCTGATTCTAATTATTTAATTGATCTTGGTAAAAATAATCCCAACAATATTACTGAATTTTTGATTGAAACCCCGTTAAATGCATTTATTGATTTTAAACGAAGCTCGAGTACTTCATTTTTAACGTTTCGATATGATACCTTAGGCTCAAGTTATAATGAAACTTTTTTAACTAATCCAAATATTCAATTGGAGGCCCCCAATGGATTTGGCTTTTATACGAATAGTGGAAAATCGACATTGCAACTTTCTGATAATGGTAAGGTTGGGATTTTTCAAGCCACCCCAGTCAATAATTTGGATATAAATGGAAATTTATCTATTGGTTATACGACGCAAGCCCCGTTGAACTCATTGATTGTTGAACGAAATCTTGCCGTTGGTTTAGGCGCATTGACGCTACCTCGTTCTAAAATGGAAGTGAGTGGGTCTGTTATTGTTGGTGAACCAAGTAGTATTGTGGTTCCTAAGGGGTTATATATCAAAGGGCAGGGGACATCGAAGTTGTTTATCGGTGGTCTTGCTAAAGATGACGAACAGGTATTCGTTAATGGAGATATGTCTCTTAAAAACGGTCTTGTGACGATTCGTAATGGAAATGATAGTGGTTTAGTTATTCAACGAGACAATAGTAGTAATCGTGTTGATACGATATCACAGGTTGAGTCTGGAAGGGGCTTGAGAATTTTAAGTTTAAATGATATCCGACTTAAAACGTATGATGGCACATCAAATTGGAATGATGAATTGGTTTTAACCACTTCAGGGATACTAGGTATTGGCGGTGCGCCTAGCAGTGTTTTTCATATTATGGATGATGATAGTGATACTATAGTTAAAATCAAGTCAGCTTCAGATGCCAATATTCGTATGAAGAATGGTTCAATTCAAGGGGTAATTGGAGCAAATTCAGAAGGGTTAAAAATTAAAACCAATTCTTCATCAATGGCAAGTGCTGAATTAACTATTGAGGACGATAAGGTTGGTATTAATGCAAACCCGATCGATAACTATGATATGCATATTAAAGGAAATTTAAATGCAACAAATTTTATTATTAAAGATCAATATGAAGTAAGTCGATATCGAAATTTTCAAACGGTTCCGACTGGAGTTATTATTTTATGGATAGGCGATTTAAGTACTATTCCCACAGGATGGCAGCTTTGTAATGGTAATAATGGTTGTCCTGATATGACTGGAAAATTTGTTAAGGGTGTGACCGCGGATTATTCAAATATAAATCAAACCGCTGGTAGTCACGACGGTATTTTATCTCAAACTACTCATTCTCATTCAAGTGCCTCCCATCATCATAAGCTTACTTCGGATGGTCATGCACATTCTTTTTCATTAAATAGCAAAAAGGTTGGTAATTTAACCACCGGATCTTCAGATGGGTATACTTACTATGGGAAATCCAATGGATCAACTTATACAGGTATAATGGCCGGAAAAGGTAGTCATTTTCATACGTATGAAAACACTCATAATCATACGGGTTCAAATTCGTTCACTGGGGGAACACATGCTGATATTCATGATAAATCCGGTAGTGAGTCACACTCCCACGGCGGTGCAAATTCGAGTCAATCAACTAACAAAACTAATGGTACGGGCTCGGGGGCAAGAGGAACGGATGGTGATGCTCATGTGCATACATTTGATAATCGGCCAGAGGCAAAGGCGGTTTATTTTATTGTAAAGGTGGCTGAATCATGATGCGCTTTTTTATCTTATTGTTGATATTTTTTAGCACATTTGTTGATTCAAAGGATGTCTCTTTTCAACTTTATCTCTACGATAACGTCAATAAGAAACCCTTACATTTTGATGAAAATATTACGGTTAATTCGTCCTTTATTGACGGTAATAATAAGGTCTATTTTGAAAAAAATCATTTATTATCGATTAAAGATGGTTTTTTGCATTTGAAAATGAATGTGGATTTAAAATCCGATAATGATGTTTTTGTGTTTGACCAAAAAGATCTGAAATTGAAATTGAAAATATTAGATGATGAATTGGTTATTCCTATCACTGTTTCTTCTTTGGCCGTACTTTCAGAATTGACGGATCGTACAGCTCAGATTGAAGATTTGAATTTGCTCAAGGTTGATTATAATAGTAAAGCATTGCAAATTGGTGGAAGTACGGTTACCAAACATGCAATTAATATTGCCGGGTCATTGAAGGCAACCACATTTGTGGGTGATGGAGAATATATTTTTAATGTAAGGGGAAGTGGCTTAAGTGATGATCATTCACTGGAAAAAAACTTTTCACGTAATTGTCCACCAAGTAATCTTGATAATGAATGTAAATATGGTGATGATATCTTGTTTATTTCCAATGATCCCTATGTTGGAATTAACACATCTCAACCTAAAATGCCATTTGATTCCAGGGGGCGTGTTTTATTTACAAAGGGCGAGACAAATGCTGGAGTAATCAATTTCCCCTTGAAAAAACACCAATCATTAATGGCTTGGGATCATCAAAATGGTTCGTTCAAAGCAGGTTATGTTAGCCGTGATGTTAGCGTTAAGTTTGATTCATTTTCGCATTCAACCATTTCAATTGGAAAAGATATCGCAACAACGGGTCGAAATTCAGGTGTTTTTGGTGGTGAAACCAATACGATCAATGGAAACTACTCCGCTATTATTGGGGGTAAAAATAATTCAGTCACAGGTGATTATTCAGTTGTTGTGGGTAGTAATGGGGAATTGGTTCATAAGGGTTACGTAGCAAATATTGGAAGTGAGTCCAATATTGTGAGTTCAAATTATGCTGTATTATTATCGTCGAAAAAAAATAAATTATCTGGAAACTATCACACAATTATTGGCAATAATA
>JAYNJH010000024.1:0-2984 GCA_038109885.1 Candidatus Margulisiibacteriota bacterium
ATATAAACTTAAAAGTAACGATTTTTATTCTAAAAAGTTTTCACAACAACGATTTTTTGATTCCCCTAAAGTCAGTTTTGTAAAACAGATGCTACAATTTGAGCTTCCCACAGAACTAAGATCAGCTATTTTAGATGAACTATTTTTAACCTTTGTTACCTCTGATGAAACTTCATTTGCAAAGGAGTTGTATTTAGATATTGATCAAATTAAGTACATGGCCAATAATAATATGTACATTGGTGGCCATGGTTATCGTCATTATTGGTTAAATAAACTAAATGAGAATGAACAAATGCATGAAATAGATAAAACCATCAAATTTTTAAAAAAAATTAATTCCCCCTTAAAAAATTGGGTCATGTGTTACCCATATGGGGGTTACGATCAAAGTTTAATTCAAATTTTAAATAAAAAAGGATGTTCAATGGCTTTAACGTCGATTAATAACTCACCTAATGGCAAAAATTATCGGGCAATTCTCTCACCTGATCATGCCTATGAATTAACAAGGTTTGATACTAACGAGTTCCCACCAAAAACTAAAGGAGATTGATTATGAATAATAAAGAAAAATATGAAGAAGTTTTCTTAAAAAGCTTTGCATTAGAGAAAGATAAACTAAATAAAGATTTAGTTTATGAGTCTGTCTCTGCTTGGGATTCAATTGGTCACATGGGAATGATAGCAGAACTTGAGGATGTATTTGAAATTGAACTTGAAACTGATGACATCATTGATTTCTCTAGCTTTGAAAAAGGTAAAGAAATTCTTAAAAAATATAGTATTATTATACAATGAAACCTAGCGATTCTGAACATACAAATTCAATTTTAAGTTTTGACTCGATTGGCATTCAAGAATGCCAAAGAAATCGTTACCCATTGCTTTTTGTCGATAGAATTGATGAAGTTGTTCCAGGTAAACGCGCAAAAGGAATTAAATGCTTTACGTATAATGAATGGTTTTTCCCACCTCATTTCGATGATGAGCCTAACGTCCCGGGATTTATTCAAATTGAATGTTTAGTACAAACTTTTATAATGTCATTTTTGTGTATCGATGAAAATAAAGGTAAAAAAACAAATTTTGCAAGTATAAACAATGTTAAATTTAAGCGAAAAATTGTTCCTGGTGATCAATTAACTATTCATGCTACCCTTGAATCTTTTAAACGTGGGATTGCAAAAGGTTATGCCGAAAGCTTTGTAAATGAAGAACCGGCCTGCAGCGCTGAGTTTGTCGTAACATTACCCGATCTTTTTTCAACGTTTAAACCCAATCGGAAACTGTAAAGTCTATGATTAGGGTTGCTGATTACGTAATGAATAAGATTGTTGAGCATGGTGTTCGGCATATTTTCATGGTTACTGGACGTGGTGCCTTATTTTTAACCGATGCCGTTGCCGCAAATCCTAATTTAACCGGCGTCTGTGTTCACCACGAACAATCTGCAGCATATGCAGCTGTTGCATATGCAGACTATCAAGAAAGTTTGGGTGCATGTTTAGTTTCAACAGGTTGTGCCGGAACCAATGCTCTCACTGGCGTCCTAAATGCATGGCAAGACGGGCTTCCCTGTATTTTTATCTCTGGACAAAATAAAGTAAATGAAACATCTTACCATACGGGGATTCCTCTTCGAACCTTTGGTCAACAAGAAGCAAATTTGATTCCAATTGTACAATCTATTACTAAATACTCGGTTATGATTACAGATCCAAACGATATCGCTTATGAAATGGACAAAGCCATTCATCTTGCACAATCTGGTCGAAAAGGACCGGTTTGGATTGATATCCCGCTAGACATACAAAATAAACGGATTGCCCCTCAAAAATTACATCGTTTTATTCCAAAAAAAGAAAACTTATTTGAGCCCATTGATACTGACATTGAGTATTTAATTAATGCAATCAATGACTCGTCTCGCCCCTCAATTTTAATTGGAAGCGGTATCCGATCTTCAAATGCAATCGATGTTTTTCATGAACTCATTGAAAAAACAAATATTCCTGTTACTTATTCAAATGCCGCACCCGATATCTTTGGGGCAGAACATCCATTTTCAATTGGCTCTGTAGGTGCAATGGGATGTTCTCGTGCAGGAAATTTTACTGTACAGAACTCAGATTTACTCATTGTTTTGGGTAGTCGCTTATCATCCATGACCACTGGTGAAGATCACAAAACATTTGCAAGAGCAGCCAAAGTAATTGTTGTTGACATTGACTCTGTTGAACATACAAAACAATCCATTAAAATTGATCGATTGATTATTTCTGATGCTAAACAACTGATTGAAGTGTTGCTAAATCGGGAAATAAAAAAGACAAATCAAAAATGGGTTGAACAATGTTTTCATTGGAAAAAAATTTTCCCATATAATGAAAAGACATTTCAAAGTGATCGCCCTGTCGATCTTTATTTTCTTTCTGAGTGCCTCACTAAAGAACTCCCAGAAGATGCTGTTGTTGTCAGTGACTCAGGACTTATTGAGCTAATTTTACCTACGAATATTTCTTTTAAACGAAATCAACGCTGTATCCACCCTGCATCGCAAGGGTCTATGGGGTTTGCTTTACCTGGATTAATTGGGGCATATTATGCAAGTTCTAAACCAATCCTATCTGTGATTGGGGATGGTTCAGTAATGATGAATTTACAAGAGCTTGAAACCATCCGTTATAACAAGATACCTGCAAAAATTTTTATAATTAATAACAATGCATATGCTGTAATCCGGAAAAGACAAATTGATTTATTTCGAACCCGAACCATTGGGGTTGATCCAAGTGATGGTATCAGTTGCCCTGATTTTAATAAAGTTGCAAATGCATTTGACATCCCCTATTTAAAAATTAATACCTCGGAAGAGTTATCTGAAAAGTTAAACGAAATCATGTCTACTGATGGCCCTTTGCTCTGTGAAATCATGGGTGAAGTTGATCAGAACTATATCCATATTTCTTATACAATAAAAG
>JAYNJH010000024.1:2994-19285 GCA_038109885.1 Candidatus Margulisiibacteriota bacterium
CCAATTGAAGACCAATCCCCGTTTCTAGATCGAGATATATTTTTATCTGAAATGATTATTGATCCAATTGCCCAATAAAAATAAATTGTGAAAGGAAAATTTTATGGCATCTATTCAATTTCGAAATTCTGAAATTATCGCTGATTATCACCAACCTTATTATGTTGCAGAAATAAATACCAGTCATTTTGGAGATATTAATTTAGCCAAGGAAATGATTGAAAAAGCGAAAGATTCGGGTTGCAATTGCGTAAAATTTCAATCTTGGTCTTCTGAAAGCTTATACTCAGAAACATATTATAAGGAAAATCCAATTGCAAAACGGTTCGTTAAAAAGTTTTCATTTTCTGAAGACGACCTTAGTGAATTAATTAAACATTGTAATGCGATTGGTATTTCATTTTCTTCTACGCCTTATTCAAATAGAGAGGTTGACTTTCTTGCAAATGAAAAAAGTGTCCCATTTATCAAAATTGCATCTATGGAATTAAATAATATTCCATATCTTTCTTATATTGCTAAAACTGGAATCCCCATTGTTTTATCCACAGGGATGGGTGATATGGATGAAATTAAAACTGCAATTAAGGTGATTGAAAATGAAGGCAATAAAAATATTTGCATTTTACATTGTGTTTCAATTTATCCACCAGATATAAAAACCATACGACTCAAAAATATTATTGGCTTAAGAAATGAATTTCCAAGTTATCCCATTGGGTTTTCTGATCATTCGACTGGGGTTGAAGTTTCAACTGCAGCGGTTGCTTTGGGAGCCTGCTTAATCGAAAAACACTTTACCCTTGATAAAACACGAATCGGAATGGACAACCAAATGGCCGCTGAACCTGAAGAAATGACAAAACTTGTCAGTCATTGTAATAATGTACAGATTGCTATGGGAGATTTAGAACGAATTGTTTCCTCTGAAGAATTAGCACAAAGACAAAACATGAGGCGAAGTGTAATCCTAAATAAAAACTTAAGTGCTGGTACAAAGATTAACCTGGACGATTTAGATGTGAAACGTCCAGGTACGGGGTTTCCCCCAAGTAAAATTAGAGATTTAGTAGGTAAAGTTTTAGTCAAGGATGTCCTTGCTGATACACTGCTATCTGAGGGTGATTTTTCTTAATGAGTAAAACCTGCCTTGGAGAATTATTATTTTAACATTTGAAACTTTAGAGGGGTTCCAAGATCAACTTGCAGTTATTGATTCAAATGGAGAAAAATATACTTATCAAGACCTTATTGATTTCGCCTTTTTAATAAAAGATAAAATTAATTCAAAATCTCTCATCTTTTGCCTTAATCAGAACACTATTGGTTCACTGTCAGGTTATTTATCCTTTATCTTAAATCAACATGTTCCACTTATGCTAGATCATCAATTAGCTTCAGAACTATTACTTAAATTAATAGAACAATATCACCCAAATTATATTTGGGCACCTGAAAATACAACCTTAAAAATAAAAAATCAAACCATTATTATGAAAGCGCACGGCTACAAATTAGTTCTTATAAATCAAAATAATTCTGCAAATTTACACTCAGATTTAGCATTACTATTAACCACATCAGGCTCAACCGGAAGTCCAAAGCTGGTCAGATTAAGCTATAAAAATATAAATTCAAATGCAGAGGCAATCGCAAACTACCTATCAATTGATAACCATGAACGGCCGATTACGTCCCTTCCGATGCATTATTCTTTTGGACTATCGATTATCAACAGTCATATTATTAAGGGAGCCACCATATTATTAACCAATAATTCCATTTTGGAAAAAGAATTTTGGGGATTTCTAAAAGAACAAAATGCGACATCCTTATCTGGTGTTCCATACTCATTTGAAATTCTTAAAAAGCTTCGATTTTTTAAAATGGATTTACCAAAACTTACAACAATTACACAGGCTGGTGGTAAGCTAAATTTAGAATTAAATCTAGAACTTTCTGAATTTTGTAAGAATAATAATAAACGTTTATTCATAATGTACGGGCAAACCGAGGCAACAGCTCGAATGAGTTATTTACCTCATGAATATTCAATGTCTAAAGTTGGTAGTATTGGTTTGGCTATTCCCGGCGGAAAGTTTTCAATTCAGGATGAGAATGGTAACTTGATCCTAGATGATGACAATGAAGGCGAGTTAATTTATCATGGAGACAATGTGTCAATGGGATATTCTTATTCAATAGAAGATTTGATTAAAGGAGATGAGAATGGTGGCATTCTTGCTACTGGTGATATTGGCAGAAAAGATAATGATGGGTTTTACTTCATTGTTGGAAGAAAAAAACGTTTTATTAAGTTATTTGGAAACCGCATAAACTTAGACGAAATTGAACAATTATTAAATAATCAAAAAATGGATTGTGCCTGTGTCGGGAATGATGATCGTTTGATTATTTTTACAACACAAAAAAATCATGAAAATAAAATTACAAACTATGTAAGTGAAACCTTAAAAATTCATCATAGATCATTTGTAATTCAATATGTTTCAGATTTACCAAGAGACACTTCTGGAAAGTTACTTTACACTAAGCTAAACAATTATGAATTTAACTGACTTATTACAAATCGACCCTTATTCTTTTGATCAAGAAAAGAAAAATAATATTTATCACCCTTTTTTCCAAAAATTAACACATTTTCACTATTCAAACTGCAAGCATTATAAAACGATGCTCGATAGCTTAGATTTTAATTTAAAAGATGAATTTAAGTACTATGATATGCCATTTTTACCAGTTCAATTATTTAAAAGATATAATTTATTAAGTGTAAAACAAAAAAATATCATAAAAACAATGACCTCGTCAGGAACAAGTGGTCAAGCTGTTTCAAAAATTTATTTAGATAAAGAAAATGCGTTAAACCAAACAAAGGTATTAACTAAAATTGTTTCAACGTTTATTGGTGAAAAACGAGCGCCAATGCTCATCATTGACTCAGCTTCAATGCTTAAAAATAAAACGATGTTTTCTGCAAGAGGTGCTGGCATATTAGGGTTCTCTATTTTTGGAACAAAAAAACATTATGCCTTAGATGAAAATATGCAGCTTGATGTGCCGGCTTTATTGGACTTCTTAACTGAAAATAAACATCGAAAGATCTTTATTTTTGGTTTTACCTTTATGATTTATGAGCATTTTATAAAGTCATTGTTAAGTCAAAATATAAATATTGATTTATCTAACTCAGTTTTAATTCATGGTGGTGGTTGGAAGAAGTTAATCAATGAAGCTGTAACATCCCAAGAATTCCGTAATCTTTTAAACCAAGTCAGTGGCATTAAGAATGTACACGATTATTACGGGATGGTTGAGCAGACAGGTTCAATATATATGGAGTGTGAATACGGGCATCTTCATTCTTCTATCTTTTCAGATATAATTATTCGAAAACCAAATAATTTTACTGAGGCAGCTATTGGTGAAAAAGGAATTATTCAAACAATATCAACACTTCCAACCAGTTACCCCGGACATTCACTTTTAACAGAAGATGAGGGAATTTTAATCGGAAAAGATAATTGTAAATGTAAACGTCAGGGAAAGTACTTTAAGGTAATTGGTCGATTAAAGAATGCTGAAATAAGAGGATGTAGTGATACATATGCACAACAGTTTAACTAACGTAACATTTTTAAAAAAAGCTTCGACATCTGAGTTTTCAGACTTTATAAACCAACCACCGCTTGTCCCATTTGATGATGAAACTATTGATTATCTAAATGCTTTATCAAAAGTAATAAGAAAAGACCCCATTCTTAGAAATTATCCAGACGTTGCAACATTCGCATTTTTTTGTCGAGAATCAAATATAAATCAATTAAAAAAAAGATACTCAAATACAAATTCTTTTAAATTAGGTCGGGGTGTTATTTTCCATATTTCACCATCAAATGTCCCGATTAATTTTGCTTTCTCGTTAGTAAGTGGATTACTGTCTGGCAATGTAAATATCGTAAGAGTTCCTAGCAAAGTGTTCGAACAAGTCAATATTGTTGTAAATGCAATCAATGAACTTTCAAAAAATAAAAAGTATCATATGATTTCAAATCGTATTCTATTGGTACAGTATGATCGTAATTCAGATGCGACTCGTTTTTTTTCATCTCATTGTGATGTACGAATAATATGGGGAGGAGATGAGACAATTCAACACATTAGAAATCATCCGATTCCTTCAAAATCTTTTGATATTACTTTTGCTGATCGTTATTCTATTTCAGCTATAAATACAAATGAATTAATTTCTTCTAAAGCAAAAATAGACCCACTTGTTAATGGATTTTATAATGACACTTTTTTATTTGATCAAAATGCATGTACTGCACCACATTTAATTGTTTGGTTGGGTTCTAAAAAAAATATTGAAAATACAAAAACAATTTTTTGGAATCGATTAAATGAAATTGTTCAAAAAGAATATGTTTTAAACCCAATTTCTGCAGTTAAAAAACTAACAACTTTTTTTAGTCAATGCATAGAAATAAAAAATACACGTATTGTTAAAGGTAAGAATAATTTAATTTGGCGAGCTGAGATCAATAAGCTTGATAAAAGAATTGATGAATTTCGTTGTAATAGCGGATACTTTTCTGAATATACGGCATCATCACTAAATGAATTATCTTTAATAATTAATCGAAAATATCAAACTTTATCTTATTATGGTTTATCAAAAGAAAATATTCATGAGTTTTTAAAAAGAGTTACCCCAGTTGGAATTGATCGGATTGTCCCAATCGGTCGAACTTTAGAGTTTTCATTAACATGGGATAGTTATAATTTAATTGAATCACTATCAAGAAATATTGAGATTCTTTAATTTTATTATTTCAGATTTGATATTTTATAATCATTTCTTATCTTTAAAGTTTAAATATATGTATTTTTGAATTATCAATAATGAAAATAAAATAAAAAATAATACCATCCCATTAACTACAAAAAAGATTTTAATATTTGGTGAAAAATATGATTTCGGTTCAATTGCAACATCTAAAGGAATAATCTGCAGTACATCAGAATCAATATTTAATTCATCGTTTAATTTAATCAATGCATTTAAATAAGCATTTAAAACAGGAAGGATAATTTTAGGACTTTCATGAACAAACTCAATAACATGTACCCCTTCCTTTTGTTCTAAAATCAAATTATCTGATAAATCTAGAGTTCCTAAAATATAATTTATTTGGTCTTGTTTACTTAATCGCATAAAATCGGGATTATCTGAAAAGTATGCATTATTAATTAATAAATTAGCCACATAAACTTTAATTCTATTTGAGTTAAATATAGGCATTAAATACGTGCCATAAATTCCAGATTGCCCCCCATTAAGACTTCCTCCTGATGAATAACCTAAAGATGCTAATAAACCTGTTCCAATACCCACAGACGTTGATTCAGGCATAAGAAAGGTTGTTGAAGCCTTGTACTTTTTAGGAAGTATTAGAAAGAATAGAAAACTAATGGCTAGCGCAATAGGAATAATTAATAAGAAGTATCGCCAATTTTGAAGAAGATGCTTTATATAAGGCAACAAATCAATTTCATCATCTGTAAAATCGTTATTATTTTTTGTCATTGGAGAGACTTAACTAACGCCAAACTGGTTACTGCATTTGAAAGAATTTGCGTTATGTTTGTTAAGAATTGTAACCAATTGAAACTTACATTCACCTTTTCTGGAACATATATAATATCTCCAGGCTCAATTTTAGATGAGTTCTGAAAAACTCTACCAGACGTCTTAAATATATAAATATTTCCCTTATCGGCATATTTTGTAAACCCACCAACATTCTGAATATAATCATTTGTTGAATATTCAGAGTTATAGGCAATTGATATACCTTGTTGTACTCCACCAATTAAATGAACTGATTCAGGTTTAGTAGGGATCTCCAAAATATCACCATCTTGTATTGAAAAGTTATCGTTACTATTCTCAAAATTATCTTTATATAAATCAATAATAACGCGTCCTGATGATGCTTCAGAACTCTTCTCTAAAAGTGTTAGGGCTTCCTTACGAGCCGTCATCATTACCCCCAAAGAAACTTGTGAGTCAATGGACAAACTCCCTAGGTGTGTTTGATCATAAATAAAACGTCTTTTTTCATCTTCAATAACTTTATTTTGACCGGATTGATCTGCAACTTGCACTGATTTTCGAGAAAAAATAGCACCTTCCAGATAAGCTGATTCTGTGTAACCACCAGCTTTTTTAATTATTTCAGATAATTTAGTGCCCTTATTTACAATATAAATACCGGGAAATACAAACTCTCCTCTTAACTCTATTTTTGAAGTTTGATCTCTAAGATTATCTTTTTTAACACTTATTTTATCGCCACTTTTAAGCTCAAAAGATTGAAAAGACTCATTATTCACATAAATAATACGAGACTTTTTGTCACTAAATCTAGCAACTTCAACCTTATAGAGGCTAGCAAATTCTCTTGGCTTTGCAATAATTAAAGCATCAGCAACCGTCATTCCTTCAAAATAGTTAAAATCTCCAGGGGACTGAACCTCACCGATAATTGATATTTTACGTTTTTCAGATTGATCGATTTTATTATAGATCGTAACAACGTCTCTATTTTCTAATTTAAATTTTGAATTCAGGATAGATATATTTAATAATTGCCGTCGATCTTCTGATTGATATCTAAAGACATGAACATTTTCAAAAGAATCCAGCTTTAGCCCTTTGGCAAGTGAAATTAACTCCCCAAGGTTCATATTATCTTCAAACTGAAATTTTCCAGGGACATTAACATTACCAATAATATTTACGTAACCATAGGATGTGTTCGATTTTTTATTTAAAAATATCACATCACCGTTCTTTACACGTTCCTTTTTTAATTTTTCATTTAATTCATTTGAGGATTTTGCTTGAACAGATAGAATTTTTCTCTGAAATTGATTATCAAATCGATTAATATAGATCGAACTTAGATAGGCATTTAAACCGACCCCGGATGCATAACGAATCACATCACTCACTGTATCCTTAGATTTAATTTCATAAATGCCTGGGGAATTAATCTCACCAGCAATTGCAACTGTATTTCCAATTGAAGGAACATATAAAACATCACCTTCATTAAAACTCACAACTTTTTTAGTATTAAAATTTAATAAGTAGTCATATAAATCAATATTCTTTTTACGTCCATTTGAACTTAAAAGCTTAATCATTCTTAATGATCCAGACTTGCCAATTCCGTTAGCTTTACTCAATACTGAAAAAATTGATTCAAACTTTGAAACACTGTAAGTTCCTGGTTGATTTACATTGCCTGAAATAAATATCACGACATCCTTCATTGTACTTAACTTTAATTGGGACTTAAAATTCACATATTTCTGGCTTAGTTTTAAACGAATTTTTTTATTTGCTTCAGATATTGAAAGGCCTGAAATCGCAATTGGGCCTATGTTTGGTATAAATACCTCTCCATCATTATCAATTAATAAATCAAAGACCTGTTCTTTTTTACCATAAATAAGCAATGTAAAACGATCGCCTTTTTGTAAGCGATAGTTGTTTGGGACCATCACTTCGTTGGAAACCTTTTGATAACTTGCTGTATCAAAGATATTGTATCCATACTGAAAGAGTAGGTTCTTATTTTTAGTCTTTACTTGTTGTTGAATCTTATAATAAATATTATTTGTTATTGTAGGGTTATGACCATTAAGTTTTAAAGATACTTGATGGTCAATATCAATTTCATTATATTGTTTTTCAATTAAAGAAAGCTTCGGAGATTCGGACTCTTCTAAAATTGTGACTTCATCTTCCTCTGAGTCAGTTTCTATCGTGTTATCAATTTGAATTACATTCTCTTTTTGAGCATTTCCTCCCTGATTTATCATCGTTAATGCCATTGTTTTTTGAGCATCAGTTAAATTCGAGAAATCAAGGTTTTCTTGTCCCGTGTTAGCTAGTTGAGAATAGATATTGATTGAACACAATATAACGAAAAAAAGCTTTAACATTGAGGCTTATTATCTCATAGTTAAAAGGATGATTCAATTAAACGAGATCTAATTCTTTTTTTAATATGTTTATTACTTGAGCTGAAATTGGTGTATTTTCAACTGAAATTGAATTTACCTCATTCATTTTATCTTCATTAAGATTAGATAATATAAATTCTTTTTTATCATCATCTAATTGATGTATTAAACATGCAAGTAATTGTATTGGCTGCTGTTGAATTTTCTCAGTTACAGATGGTTCAGTTATAGGGGCTTCTTTTTCCCGAGAGGATTTTTTCCTATATGATGAATCTGATTTTTCAATCTTAGGCGGCTCAGGTTCCGAATCGATTGTTTTAGCGGATATTCTTAATTCAATATCACTCAAAAACTCTGCAATAACGCCATTTATCTGTGCACTGGACAAGCCACTTAACTCCTCAAGATCAATGTTATTTAATTTAGCTAATTCAGAATCGGTAAACGAAGATAATACTGAATATTTTCGATCATCAAGTAATTCAATAATTATTCTTGCCTTAATTAAATCGTTCATTGCTATTTCACCATGTCTTTCAACTTTTCAACGACAGTTTCAATTTCCTGGGTAGATATTGCCTTAAGTTGTATCACTTTTCCAAAATTAGATTGAGATTTTAAATTATTTATCACTTCTTGCTCAGAAATTGGCTCGTCTTGAACGTCCTCTTCAATTGGTTCTAAATCTTCAATTGGTTCTGGTTCTTTTTCTTTCTTTTTGAACAGTTTCCCAATGCTACCAAGTAAAGAAGCAAGTTGTAACACAATAGATTTAGCAAATAAAAATATCACTAAAACACCACTGGTAATTAAACATCCAATCCCAAAGATAGGCCATAATCGTAATATACGTGAAGCCTTATCAATGAATGTGTCTTGTGGCAAAACAACTTTTTGCATTTCATCTAATGTGTCTTCTGAATCCACGGGTTGACGCTTCGGTAGAAAAGCGGCTTTTGAAATATGAATTTTATCTCGATCCTCTACATAACCAACGGCACCTGCAACAGCCTGTTTAATTTGATTCATGGTCTCATCATTTAATTCAACCTCATCAAATTGATCATCAACAACGACACTTGTTACGATTTGTTTAATGTCAGGCGCACCAGTTTTGCTAACAGAATTCAAATCAATGGTGACTGCTGTTTTGTAAGCGCCCTCAGGTAAAACACCATTTAACTGATTTACCGCCTTTTTTTCTAAAACAGTTTCATAATTGAATTTTAATTGAAACCAATCAACAACATCTTCGATGGCAGGAATGATAACTTTTCCATTTCCTACGGTTGTCATTACTGGTTTGGTTTTCATTTCTTGCTCTTCAATTTTAGTTGTCATTCGCTCAACAACACCTGTAGATAAAACACGCCCCTCTGTATCAACTACTGATATATTTTCAGGCAATAAGTTTTCAACTGAATTGGATACTAATTGAATTATTGCATAAACCGTCTCATCATTTATATTAGCACCGTTTCTACGTTTTATTAAAATAGATGATGTTACAGGGGGCTGAGTCACTGCAAACAATCTAGTTTCTGGAATAACAATTTCAACATAGGCAAAGTCAACCACATCAAATTCCATAATTGATTTTTCCATTTCACCAGACAAAGCTCGAATTAGTCGAATTCGTTTATCAAACTCAGTGACGCCTAAATTTGAAGCCTCATCAAAAATCTCATACCCTTTTGCAGTTTCTGATGGCATCCCTTTAATGGCTAAAATATTTTTTGCTTCCTCTACTTGATCTTCATCAACCTGCAAATCAAATTGTTTACCATTTTGAACAACATTAAAATAAATATTAAGGTAACTTAACTCTCTTAAAATCGGTGTTAATTGCCGACCTTCAAGTTGCTTGTATAAGTCTACGTATTTAATTTTCCTCTTTTTTTTCTTAGCTGATTTCTTTTTAACAATTTCAGAACTATCAAATGTTGGCGCCTCTTGTTGAGTCATTGCTGAAGAGGGTTGTGCTTGACCTGAGGGCTTGTTTACTGCAAAAAATGTAGTAATCCCTATTATAATTATAACAATAAATCCTGCGATAATTTGATACCGTCTATTTTGCTTTAAAGCACTAAAGATTCCTGTTAGCCTCTTAATAAATGAAGGTTTAGTGTCATTACTAGCATTGATGTTTGATTCATCTTGGTTAAGCTCATCATCTGGAAGATCAATGTCATTTTGATTTTCTAGATCATCAAACTCGTTTTCAATAGGATTTTCTTCAGCCATAATTTATTCTAACACCTAAACTGGAATTTGTTGTATTTCTTTAAATGTTTGTACTGCCGACTGTACAATTGTTGTTACCATTGAGATAGATAAATTTAATTTTGCAGTTTCTAGAACCACCTCATCTTCAGAAACTTTTCCTTGGACAAACCCATCAATTAAATTATTCATACGAAATTCTTGTTGACTCACTTGTTCTAATGATTTTATGGCATTATCTAAGAAAATTTGAAGTGGTACTATATTTAATTCCTTTGTATTTGCATTCTCTGCATTTTCATTTACTCCCACTGGGTTTAATTGTGCCAAGTAAGATTTATCCAAACGCTCTAGAGATAATTTATCTATTTGAGAAGTTTGATCACTAATCTGCTTTGCGCGCTTTTTCTCAAGCTCATTACCGCTTATATTTCCAACAGCGGCCGTGGCTTCCTTAAAAACTGAATTGAATTCATCAACTAGGCCGGGATTCAATACCCCTGGCTTTTGTAATTTACTAGCAATATCTTTCAATTCATTTAATCCGGGGATAATATTAGTCATTTTACTTCAGTAACTCCAACGCATTCTGGAACATTTGTCTAGAAGATTTAAATGCTGTTGTATTCGCTTCATATAAAAGGTTCGCATATGATAATGAGACCATTTCATCATTTAACTCAAAATTAGGTGTTCTAAGGATTCCATTCTTATCTGCAAAAACGTGAGACGGATCTAAGATCTGTCCAAATGGCGCATTTGATTCCATAATTCCAGCCGCTCGAACCCCATCTTTATCAGGAACAACCAATACATACTTTTTACGGTAAGGCTCTCCAGTATCTGTCATATGTGTTGAAACATTTGCAATATTTTCAGCAATAATTCTTAGTCGATACTTTTGAACTAACATGCAATTTCCAGCTACGTTCAATGCATCAATCGCGCCACTCTTGTTAGGAAAAATAGAAACTGATAAAAGAATTATGCAGATGATTAACTTCAATTAACCGCCCTTTCCTAATGTGACAACTTTTTTAGTAATCCCAATTTTTGTACTTAATAAACGAATATATGCACTATGTTTTAAACGTACTTTTGTAGACTTGACCATTTCATCATCGACATTTACGGAATCTAACATTCGGTCATCGCCATATAGTCTTAAAGCTTCTTTAACTTCATCTTCGAAACGAATCGGTTTAAAATCAGGCGTAGATGCATTTGCAATATTATAAGCGGCTGCATTTTGACGTTTGTTCATTTCATATATTGCGGCTTCAAGACGGTTTGACGTTTCATCAAATAAAACATTAGATACTGTATCTGCAGGATTCGCTTCATAAGAATATAAAAACATTGGGAATAAAAAAATTAAGATGAAAGTTTTCAAAACAACCTCTCGTTTATAATAGTTAATAATTTAAAATTATTCAATTTATTCATTTTGCTTAATTTTCTCTTTTAATTCTTCCAAAATCTTATTGTGTTTTCGACTCACTGTAGCTTCAGAAATATTTAATTTATATGAGATCTCCTTTTGAGATAAACCTCTTCTATAAAACATTTCGATAAAATCTTGATCTTCCTTTAGTAATTGCCCTACTTGAGTATTTAAAAAACTATATTCATCCGACAAGCTTAAATCCGAATCAATACTGCTTGATGAATCTTCAACATTATCACCATAATTTTCCATTACTGTTTCTAGAGATATCACGTAAGATGTGGTCATTTTTGACATTAAATTTGTAACAGATGATTTTGAATCCAAAGCATTATCCAATACTTGTGCTACCCTCTTTTGGATATCATCTACCATTTGTTTATGTTGATGACTTGCCTTAGTGCGCCACTCTTTTCGAATAAAGTCTAACATTTCACCCCGAACTCTAATATTTGCATAAGTTTTAAACTGTGCATTTTTGGAATCATTAAATCCACGAATGGCTTTTAATAAACCGGTGAATCCAACACTTAACAGATCATTATAGTCAACAGTTGGTGGCAACTTTTTTTTTGAATAAATAATTGAAGCCATTGTTTCAATAACATAAAAATACTCGTCAACTATTTTTTTTTCTTCGTCTGAAACTGATAAGTTTTTATCAACGGACTTTATATTATCTTGCTGAGATAATTGATGAATATCTAAATTTGATTGTTCTTTTTCTTGTTTCATTCGATTGTCACATGAGATAAATCAATAAATTCACTTTCTACTAATTGTTCTGCGAACTGATTAATCATTAATTGGTTCACTAAATCGTAATCGTTATTTGTTCCTTCACCATAAAATAACTGGTTTGATTTAAACACATTATTTAAAAAAATTTCTTTAATAAAATGGGTTTGAAATTGTTGCTTTATTCCTTCTCTATCATTTGGTTTGGGATCAGCTTCTCTAGCCGCCATGTAATTTAACATCTCATAATTCATTTCAACCTGAGAAAATAAAGGTGAATTTAATCCAAAAATTAAGATTAAAATCAACGCCCCAAGCTTATGCAATTAAATAACCTCGATTGTTGCTACAAGAGCGCCAGCTTCTTCCATTGCTTGAAGAATTGAAATTAAATCTTTTGTATTTACACCCACTTCATTAAGAACATCCACCAAACTAGATAATGAATTATTTGGTTTTAGATAATGAAGTTTAGACTTCTCTTCTTTTACTTCAATCTCACCATCACCAAATAAGTCTGTATTTGAAACTAGACTGGTTTCAACACTTTCAGTTGCACCTGATATTCGAATTGTAATTCCCCCATGAGTAATTGCAACTGGCAATAACCTTACATTTTCTCCAATAACTACAACCCCAGACTTAGAATTAATAACAACTTTAGAGGTGGATTCAGGGACAATTTTTATATTTTCAATTTTATTGATTATGTCGACATAAGGCATATCTGCAATTTCAGAAATTGGAATTTTAATCGACCCGGCATCCAATGCTGAAACTTTTTTAAACCCATTATTTTTTAACGCTTTTACAACTTTTGAAGACATTGTGAAATCAGGCTTATCCAAAACTAAGACTATATTTAATTGGTCATCTCGACTTACCTTGACTTCTTTTTCAACAATAGCACCATTTGGCACTCGTCCCGATGTTGTTTGATTTTTTCGATAATTCACTTTGGACGATTTTCCTGAAATTCCACCGACTATAACTTGCCCCTGTGCAACGGCATATGTGTTGAAATCAGGGCCTTGTAACGGAGTCATTAATAATGTTCCGCCAGATAAACTTGTGGCGTCACCTAATGAAGATACGTTAACATCTAACTTTTGACCTGGACGCGCATATGGTGGTAAATTCATAGTAACCATTACGGAAGCTACATTTCTTGATTTAAAGTCTTTTTTGTCTGGTGTTATTCCCATTTTTTTAAGGAGATTTGTTAACGCTTTTTCTGTAAATGCTGAACGTTGAGTATCGCCAGTATTTCTCAAACCAACAACCAATCCATATCCAAATAATTGATTATCACGTGATTCAATAACACGCGATACATCTTTGATTTTTACCATTGCATTTTCTGAAAAACTTGGAAAAACCAAAAAAGAACAAATAAAAATTAATATAAATTTAAATAACATTAAAACATCCAATTAAAAAAGTTTGATAGGAAGCCAGGCGTTTGTTTTGAATTAACAACCCCTTTTCCTTTTAGTGAAATATTAAATTGAGCAATTTGATGAGACGTAACCATATTTTTAGGACTAACATCTAGTGGACGAACAATCCCAGAAATTTGAATAATTTCAGAGTCATTGTTCACATCAACCATTCGCTCACCACTAATCACTAAATGACCATTGGGAAGAATTCGAGTGACCACACACGATACGATTGCTTCAACCTTACTTTTACGTGTTGTTTGACCAACCCCTGAATAATTATCATTCCCACCTATGCGATAATTTTGCATTTTTCTTAGCGACTCATTCCCTGTTGTATCCAAAGAATATTGGTCATACGTATCAAATAGACTTGCCCCAATGTCTGAAGATTTTCTAGTTGTCGTACCCGCCTCTTGAACGGCTGTAGATTCAGCTGAAATCTTAACCGTAATTAAGTCCCCCACTTGAAAAACACGCTTACTATCAAAAATTGAATTTGACTCAGACGTTTTCCATAATGAGTCCGCCATAATTCCAGACGAAAAAATCAAACTAAATATTATTAATGACAACTGTTTTTTTATCATGCAATTTTCCTATAACTATTTTATCGTTTAATTGTAATTTTATTTTACTTCCAATATTTCCATTTTCTAAAACTCTCCCATCCAAAGTCAATGTAATGTTATTTTTTTTTATAATAGTTTTAATTAACTCCCCTTTTTTTACGTCTGGAATACGCTCAAGCATCCAGTCTTCAATGATATCGTTTTTGTTTATGTAGTTTCTAAATTGCATTTTTACGGAATTTATTTTACTTATTGTTTGGTAGGTAATGGTTCGCAAATCAACATTATCAACACTGATGGACTCGGCATTCGCTTCAAAGCCTTTTTCGAGTGTTTTAGTTGCGCGTAAAACATTTGCTTTACCTGAAAAACGGTACACTTTTGTAATTCTACTTAAAAACTGATCTTCCTGAAATAAGTCAAACTTAATTATTAAGTCGTTTTTGAAATTAATCTTTTTAGGCAAATTAAACTTAACGTATTCACAACCATCAATAACCTTTGAGTCTAACGCATTGAATTTCAATTCTGTAAACATCAAATTTGGATAGCTGGTCTCAATTAAATGATAAACCTTTTCTTTGATTGTATTATTTATATCAATACATGAAGATGTCATTGGAAAAACGAGTGATGTAAATAAAAGAAGAAAGATAAATGGCATTAATATTATGTCATACCCATTCCAGCTTTAAGCATTGCCTCACCTGCCTGCATCGCTTTCCCTAATAACTCAAGACCTTTTTGAGTCATAATCATATCCATCATTTCTTTGATAATGTCCACGTTTGAGTTTTCTATAGAATACTGAACGACTTGACCCGCCGCATTTCTTCCTGGAACTTCAACCAGTGGTTCACCAGAATCTATTGTTTCTTGGTAGAAATTGTTTCCAACATTTTTTAAGCCATCAGGATTTGAAAAACGAGCTAATAAGATTTGACCTATTTCTCTGGGAATTGCTTCATTATTTACGTTGGCAAAGACACGCCCCTCTGGATCAATGGTTAATTTAGTTGTGTTATTTGGAATCCTAACAGGAGGGTCTAAGACATACCCCGATTGGCTAATTATATTTCCATCAACATCTCTAGCAAGGTTTCCAGCTCTAGAATAAACTATTTCCCCATCAGGTTTTCTAAATTGAAAAAACCCTTCCCCACGTACAGATACATCTAACTCATTTTTTGTAACTTGCAAATTTCCTTCAGAGAAATCCGTTGAAATAGCTTCTATTCGAACACCCGTCCCTAACTCTATGCCGCGTTTTTTCTTAATATAGGGATTCAAATCCTCATCTTCTGCATACTTCACTTCGGCTTCTTGTAAAATAATTGGAAATAATGTTGCTAACTCAACGCGTGTTTGCTTATACCCTGGCGTCTGCGCATTTGAAATATTATTTGTAATGTTGAACATCATTTTCTGGTAAGTACCAAATCCTGATCTAGAAATATTAAACTGTTGAAACATTATTTTCCTCCTTAATTATTGTGGATTTGCTGCCTGCACAGCCAATGACATGTTTTTAATATACGCTTTTACCATCTTCACATTTGCTTCATGGCCATTTTTCCATTCTGGAACCAATCCAATATAGGCTTTTGTAATGGAGGAGTCGCTAACAAACCCTTGCATAACCTCAACATCAGCCGCAATCATTTTATCGGGATTTTCCCAATCATCTTTAGAAAAGTAAAATATCTTATGGTTAAAAGATTTTAAATCATGGGGCTTTTTGGGCCATTCAAATCGAAAGGTATCAATAACTTGATCATTTTGATAAATTACGCCCTGCTTTGTAACAT
>JAYNJH010000024.1:19295-19936 GCA_038109885.1 Candidatus Margulisiibacteriota bacterium
AAATATGGCCATTTTCACCGAGTACTGGAAAATTTTCTTCAAACGTTACTAAACGTCCATCCTCATCAAGTTCAAATCGGCCATCTTGCGTATAAGCTGGCCATCCACCCGGTAATTCAATTACAAAAAAACCTTTGCCCTCTATATAGAAATCTAAAGCTTTCTTGGTTTCCCTGGGATAACCTTGTGCTAAGCGATAAAAAAGAACACGTTTCATTTTTCGATTTTTATTATCGTAGTAATAGCCAACCCCAGACTCTTTTGACCCTGGCAAATGCTGAATTGCCGTATAAACAATAAATGACTTCATGGCATCAATAAAACCGCCCATTGATGCCGAATTCATTTTAAGTGTGGAATTAACTATATCATCATAACGGTCGTAATCATAAGGATTATGTTCTGCCCCGATTGAAATTATTGAAATAAATAGTAATAACAAAATTTTTAACTTCATTTTTTTAATCTCTTAAACCTTGACCTTACAGAACTTTTCTTCTTTGCCATTTTTTCTAAATAGAATATAAAAGCTAAAATTTCAGCGATTATTTTGAAAAGTTTGGGAGGTATTTCACTTTTTATTCTAAGTGAGGAAAGCAATTTTGACAAACTTGGATCTTCAACCATAGGAATTTGGTTTT
>JAYNJH010000025.1:0-4956 GCA_038109885.1 Candidatus Margulisiibacteriota bacterium
TAAGTTATCCCAGTGAAGTTCTAATCAATAGCTCTCTGGAATCTCTATATAAATCCATATTTTTACCCCAAGCCCCTAAGCATGGCGCCTTTATTCATACGGATTTTTGTACAATCGCATCATGCTCACCGGAAGAATTTTTTTATTATAAAGATGGGAAAATTAGAACACGCCCTATAAAAGGTACTATTGGTCGACATCAGGATCGAATAAAAGATCATAAGGCCTACAAACAACTAAAAAATTCAGACAAAGACCTCGCTGAACTAATTATGATTACAGACTTAATGCGAAACGATCTTAGTATGTGTGCCGAACAAAACTCAGTTCAAACCACCACGTTGTGTGAAATCATACCATTTCATTACGTCTATCACCTCATGTCAACCATTGAAGCAAAAACTAAACCATCGCTTACACCACTTGATATACTCACCACATTATCTCCTGGGGGATCCATTACCGGCTGTCCAAAATACGCGGCTTGTGAATTAATTGCTGAATTGGAACCCTATCCTCGCAATTTTTACACTGGCCATATCGGCTTTATTAATGGACTCAATGAAGCCTCATTTAATGTAGCAATTCGAACATGTTACCAATATAACGCAAACCCAATTATGACCCATAGTGGTTGTGGTATTACTGTTGATTCACATTCTGACCAAGAATATCAAGAAAGTTTGGATAAACTCCGCTTTATAACAGATTATGCTTTAGACGACGTAACGACTTCGTTGAACTGAAATATTCATTGTTGCACAATCCAAAGTCGAATTTTATCAATTAGTCAGGTAAAAATTACGTTTTTTATGTATATTGCTTGAATCTTATCTTTCACGTTTTGACCTTTCAACATACTTTTAACAATATCGTACTGTATTTTCTTTGAACTAACTGATTTATCAGCAACTGTCATATCAAAGGACTATTTCAATCTCTTGATATAATCTTGATCTTCATTAACTTTACAATACCTATGACTTTCCCATACTTGACATTAATTTTATACAATCCCTTGATAACCCCCATATTATTATCATTAACTTAATGAAATCAATTGCTCCAAATAGCGGCAATCACGAAGCAGTTGCTGGGTTTATTTTTTGAAAATCAGGCATTATATTATACTCATTAGGCTTATTTAATGTTAAAGTTCATCTATATTTGTAACCACAATGGACTCAAACTTGATTTATGAAAAAAATATTAAAAGAGAAGAACCATAAAAATGAATCATTGGATTAATTTAAACGGTAAAAATTGTAAACCTTCATCATTTGATTGGCTACACGATAGTGGTTTTCGCTATGGGTATGGCTGTTTTGAAACAATGCTCATGAATAATGAAAATGTACCATTATTTAATTATCACTTTAAGCGTATTTCAGAAAGCTTACACTCACTTGGCATTTTAGACTTTAATAAACAAGAAACCATATTGCAACACATTCAGTCACTTTATGATGCTCAACACCATGAAGAAGAATCTAAGGTATGTCGATTGTTTATAAGCGGAGGGCAGGTTTCTATATCACCAAAATTTCAATCCAAACCAACTGAAATCATTAGCATAGACTCAATGATTGAAACCCCGTTACCAAAACAATTTGAGTTTAAAACAGTTACACCACATGACTTTTATACGCTTAAAAGCTTAAACTACGCACACAATATTGTTCATTTAAACACCGCATCTCATTGGCCCATCTATATTGATAATCAAGAAAATGTGATTGACTCCGCTATATTTGCTGTGGGCATTATAAAAAATAATGAGCTTATTTTTGCGAAACATAATACTCAACTACCATCGGTATCACGACAATTTTATATGGATAATGCCCAGAATATTACCATTTTAAATCAAACTCTAACCAGAGATGATATTGAGAAATCCGATGCCGTTATTGGCTGTAATGCAATAAAAGGAATATTTGAATTAACCAATACGAACCACCTACTTGTTACAAAACTACAAAAAATTTGGAAAACTATTTAATTGTTGCAAATTTGGTAAGGCCACCTTTAACAGTATCGCCTTTTTTAACGGTTACATTAACACTGTCTTTGGGTAAATAAACATCTGTTCGTGAACCGAAACGTATTAGACCAAATCGTTCGCCAGTTACAACCGACTGAGATTCGGTTAACTCACAACAGATTCGGCGTGCAATTGCACCCGTAATTTGAACCACTCGAACCAACCCTATTGAGGTGTCAATATCTGTCTCTTGTCGCTCATTCTTTTTATCAATATCGCCACGCATTGCAGCTAGGAACTTACCTGGAATATGAACTGATTGAATAATTTTACCTGTTAAAGGAATTCGATTGACATGACAGTTAAATACAGATAAAAAAGTAACGATTTGTATATAATCCTTGCCATCGATTTGAACATCGTTAATTTGAGTAATCTTACCGTCAGCTGCGGCATATACAGTGTTTTCCTCACGTTTTATAGAACGAAGGGGGTCTCTAAAAAACGATAAAACAAATAATAATAAAATTCCAAAAAAACCAATAACATACTCACTTAACGTCAATAATGACATTAGAAAAACAAACCATGTCCATTTTATTATTGGTAAACCTTCTGGGGCTATTGGAATTCTCATACTATTTACTATAGAGTGCGCTTTTTTAATCGGCAAGAGACGATCTAAATTTAAACTGATATTCATAAGAAAAATTGAATAAAATTTAATTTTTCACTACACTTCAACTATGAGTCATTCTTCAGAAGTTGATGAATATCGCTATCTCTTAAACCAAGTCATCGATCAACTTGATAGTATTATTTATGAGATTGAAGACTATACGCTAAATCCACGGTCTCGTTTGAAGGAGTTTCAAGACTTAAAGTTTGATGCAATTCCCATCTTAAGAAAACTCAAAGATGCTCGAAAATATGCCAAACACTCTCATAGTCATTATGAAAAAATTTAATACGATAATTCGCCATTTATCTCATATCAACACATTATCTCAAATTTCATCGCTTCTTAGTTGGGATCAAGAAACCTATATGCCACCCGATGCGATTAATGCCCGAGCTAGTCAACTTCAAGTGATGGCAGGACTCATCCATGATGAATGGCAATCGGATGAATTAAAAAATGAGTTAAATCAATATTTCGATTTTACATCTTACACCATTGATGATTCATTGAGTTCAGAAGAGTATTCATTCATTAAAGAATTATCATCTACATGGATACGTAATACGCGTTTAACCAAATCGCTTGTTCAAGAATTAACTAAGGCAACAACAACAGCTCAACACGCTTGGGCATCTGCACGAAAAAATGATGATTTTGCCACATTTGCTCCATATTTAAAAAATGTGATTGATTTGACCCGTGAAAAAATAAAGCAACTGGGTTCAAATGATCACCCATACAATACATTACTGGATGAATTTGAACCTGGGATGACGGTTAATGAATTGGATAATATATTTACCCCTCTAAAAAATGAAACTATTAATTTTTTAAATGAATATTCCCCTTCCACTCCCCCCTCTATTAATGGGCCTTTTGATTATGAGCAACAACTGATTTATTCTAAAGAATTAATGACCATGCTTGGTTACGATACGAAACGGGGACGTTTGGATATTTCAACTCACCCATTTACTATTGATATTCACCCAAATGATGTTCGAATTACAACTCGTATTAACACTAACTATTTAATGGAGTCCATTTCATCCACCATTCATGAAGTTGGGCATGGGCTTTATGAACAAGGACTTGACCCGCAATGGGCAGGTACCCCTTATGGTTCGGCGCGATCCATGGGGATTCATGAATCACAATCTCGCTTGTGGGAAATATTTATCGGTCAGTCGCTTCCATTTTGGGAAGGACAACTGGATCGTTTACAGACCCTATTTCCAAGCACAAAGTCAAATAGTGCTATGGATTTTCATCAGCACTGCCGTACGATCAAACCCCATTGGTGTCGTGTCGAATCGGATATTATTACTTATAATCTGCATATTATTTTACGCTATGAATGCGAAAAAGCTCTATTTTCAAATGAACTTGATGTTGATATGCTTCCCGAATTTTGGAATCAGAAAATGAATGATTATCTGGGAATTAAATCCTTAACACCCGCGAAGGGTTGTTTACAAGATGTTCATTGGTCCGCCGGTCTATTTGGTTATTTTCCATCCTACACGTTGGGAACATTAATCGCCGCTGAACTTTTTAAACATTTATCAAAACTGTTTTTTCCAATTGATCAAAAAATTCGAAATGGTGAATTTAAACCGATTAAAGATTGGCTTAATGAACATATTCACTTTCAAGGTTCAAAAAAAACAACCCACCAACTTCTCGATGATTTAGGGATTTCATATAACCCCGCTTCTTTTTTAAATTCTTTTATCCCTTAAATCACCTGATTTAAATTTAACCCTTTTGGGGGTAAAATTTTCCTATGAATGTTTCTCATTTAATAAAAGGATTCCCTCGTGGTTCCGTTCGTCGTTTTGCAACATTAGTTCCATTTCCTGTCGATGGGTATCCAACTGCCCAACGCATCATACATACCCCAGTGAAAAAACCACCACCGCCACCACCCACTGGTGACCGAAATCCACTATCAAATTTTATTATTGGTATGATAACAGGTGCCATTGGTTATGGACTTGTTAACTCCAAAACCAAAGAAATCCTTGAATTTGAGCAAGATTATAACACCCTTTTGAAACTTCATAATGAATTAAAAAAAGTAACTGATCAAGGTGGTGTTGGTATCTCTTTCATAAGTTCTTCACGGCCAATTGGTCCCAACGCCATGCCATCAGAAAAGGAAGAATACGCTAAAAATATTCATTTGATTGTCGAGGATATTCACAAAAACCATGCCAACTTAATTGCATCACAAGCGCCATTGGTAATTATTAATGGTGGCCCTGGCCAACCTGGCAGTGGAATGGAT
>JAYNJH010000025.1:4966-6285 GCA_038109885.1 Candidatus Margulisiibacteriota bacterium
ACTAGTGTTGTTTATAAGTTAAGACAGTTGGGCTATCATGTTAAACAAATTTTTTGTGATATTCGTGGGGGATTTCCTAATGAGTCCTCACCAGACCCAGACATTGATGTATTTAAATTGGGATTCCAAATGAGGCAACTTGCAGTTATATCCGGGCAGTATATTTATGTTTTACCTGGAGGTTTAGGAACAAATTATGAATTATTTCAAATTTTAACTCTGCAACAATTAAAAAAACTTGGCATTGATATCACATCAACCAACATGAACTATGATTTTAAATCCATAACAATGGTTTCACACTCTGGACTTTTTAATGATTTAAATCATCATTTGGACAATGCCATTCGCATTGGTGCGGTTGACGCATCCGAAATGGCAAATATAAAATCTATTCGGTCATTAGACAAGACCAATAGAGATTAATTTGCCCTATTTTTATATTCATATTGAGTTTTAAATTTAAATCATGTATATTTTATTCAGATTACTTAATGGCAGGAGTTAATATGGCAAAGTTAGTTTTAAATGGTGATGAAATCGAAGTTGAAGAAAATGTAAAAATCGTTGATTCAATTGAAGAAGCTGGCGTTCCCATTGGTTGCAGCAATGGTGTTTGTGGCACCTGTGAAGTTGAAATTATTGAAGGTATGGAAAACTTGAATGAAATGACCGAAGAAGAAGAAGATTTGGGCATGGAAGGCAATAAACGACTGGGTTGTCAGTGTGAAGTTACTGGCGGCAAAGTTGTTATGGAATACTAACAATAACAGCGTATTTGTTTTTGTTCAGATAACCTAATTAAATCTATCTTACCTTGTGGGCTAAAATTATTGCCCTTTAAGCTTATTGTTTTAACGCCTTCAGTTTTAAGTAGTAATTGTTTAATTACTGGAATCGATTTATCAGTTAAATGATTATTATCTAGCCATAGCGTTTCTAATTTTGCTAATATAGGACGCTTTTGCAATATCATATTGGCCCCATTATCAGAAAGTTGATTATTAGATAAAACTAAATGGGTAATATTATTGTCCGGATGCAAATCTTGCAATAGCGCTTTTAATTTGGAATCATCTATTTCATTATGATCCAATACCAGCCATGCAATACCGTCATTTAAAGATAATACACGCTGAATCAAGTTAATTTGATGCTGATGCAGATTAGAATGACGAATAATTAAATGCTGAATATTTTTGTTTTTTTGAGCCATGGATAAAATGGGGGCCAACCCCATTGAATTGGCTTTTAAATCCGAAAACTTAAGTAATCCTGGCTGCTTTAATTGAGCCATTTTTTGTTGAATATCTTTAAAT
>JAYNJH010000025.1:6295-11904 GCA_038109885.1 Candidatus Margulisiibacteriota bacterium
TCTTTAAATGGCGTTTGATTATTTAATTCCAACCAGGTAACACCATTTTTGGGTGATGGGGGTTGATATTCAGTGCTTCTTGATTGAAATTTTTGGGATTCTAAATTAAAAATAGACTCAAATATCGGACCTGAATTGGTAAGGATACCACCCTGTCCGAATGATGTGATTGGTGATTGAAATTTAATTTCATTTGGTGCTTCCACAGTTCTATTTATCGGTTGATTTGCCCCAAATTTTATTTAAAAAACCGGCTCGTCCTGAACCAATTTTGTAAGCATTGTAATGAATTGTATTTTTTTGATAATAATTTTGATGATATTCTTCAGCCGGATAAAATGGTGACACATTAAGAATCTTAGTAACAATAGGCGCATCAAATTTCTGTTGATCAGCTAGTAATTTCAATGCCGCTTTTGCTAATTCTTCTTGCGCTTTTGTTTCAACAAAAATAGCGGTTCGATATTGCGGACCTTTGTCAGCAAACTGACCATTCATATCTGTTGGATCAATACTTCGAAGAAAAGCTTCAAGCAGTGTATTATAGTCAACTTTTGTATTATCATAAGCAACTTCAATGGCTTCAATATGAGCCGTTCTTCCAGTACTAACATCATCGTAATTGGCGGTTTCTTTTGAACCTCCCATATACCCTGAAATTGTTTCAGTCACGCCAGGAATGACATCAAAAACGGGCTCCATGCACCAAAAGCACCCCCCTGCAAAATACACCTTTTTAACTGTGTTAGACATATTCATTCCTATTATAAATGGGGTCAGTAATGAACACAATAAAAATCCAACAACAACTATTTTTTTAAACATAATACTTGACCATTTTCACTTTGATGAAGGTGACCCCCAAGGTCGCCCATCAACATTACACTGAAAGGGTGAGATATCATCATCAAAATCATTTTCGCTTGAATGGTGAGCTTTCTCTAAGTTTTCGACTTTTCTTGAATTATGATCTTCAAATGAAACTACTTTTAACTGGATATTAAATATCATACTTTTTTTGAATATCATAAAATAAATAGTATCAGTAATTTTAGTTTATTCAACTTAAATTAACGAATAAGATCAGTGACCTGACAAACAATGGGGATTCCGGCATAATACGTACATGGTAAAAATTTCAACCCAGGGAAAAATGGTGAGTGAATTACTTAAGCAACGCCAAGATGAAATTTGTCAGCATCTTAATGCCGTAGATGGGTCATCATTTGTTGAAGATATCTGGTCACGTTCCGGGGGTGGGGGCGGTATCACTCGAATTATTGAAAGCGAAGTTTATGAAAAGGCTGGGGTGAACACATCTATTGTTCATGGCCTAATGAAAGACAGTGAGGTTGATATGTTTAATCAATTGATTAAACGGGTTTCCCCTATCGAAGAACTAACTACATCAAGTGCATTTTTTGCCACCGGGGTTAGCTTAGTTATTCATCCAAGAAACCCACATGTTCCCACAGTCCATGCAAATTACCGGTATTTTGAAGTAAATTTAAACAATAATGAGTCATTATGGTGGTTTGGTGGTGGCGCTGATTTAACCCCATATTACTTAATTGATGATGATGCCAAACACTTCCATTCTATTCATCAAAAAGTATGTGAATCATACAAAAAGGGAAGTTATGTTGAATTTAAGTCTCATTGTGACCGTTACTTTTTTCTTCCTCACCGCCAAGAAACACGTGGGATTGGAGGGATATTTTTTGATTATTTAAATGATGATTTCAATCTTCTTTTTAACTTCATTGGCCATGCGTCATCGGCTTTTATTGATGCTTACCTTCCAATTGTAAATAAACGAAAAGGAATGACTTACTCAACTGATGAACGTCACTGGCAATGCATTCGTCGAGGTCGATATGCCGAATTTAATTTGCTCTATGACCGAGGAACATTATTCGGACTTAAAACCAATGGACGAATTGAAAGTATACTTATGTCCATGCCACCAGAGGCACGCTGGGGCTATAATATTCAACCTCGTCCAAAATCGAAAGAAGCCCATCTTCAAAATATTCTAAAATCACCTCGAGATTGGATTAAAGATGTCTAAAAAGTCCGTCATTATTACAGGTGCGTCAACTGGGATTGGTGAGGAATTGGCTAAAAACTACGCTAAAAAGGGGTGGAAGGTTGGATTGATTTCCCGCCGAATAAATCGCTTAAATGAAGTTCGATTATGGTTGGAAGAAACCTATACTGCTGACGTTTTAGTTGCCCAATGTGATGTTTCAAATAAAGATGATATTACGAATACCATTCAGACGATGATTGCTGCATTTGGGAATATTGATTGTGTGATTGCGAATGCTGGAGTGAGTTATTCATCTCCAGGAACTGATCCGTGTGCAGATTCATTTGAAAAAACAATTAATATTAATGTTTTAGGCGCTGGCTACACCGCCTATGCGGCGATACCAACCATGATAAAACAACAATCTGGACAATTGGTGGTTATTAGTAGCTTGGCCGGTTATCGCGGACTTCCAGAATCTGGCGTATATTGTGCTAGCAAATCCGCCGTAAATACCTTATTTGAATCGTTGCGATTGGACCTTAAAAAACATAAAATTAATGTTACGATTATTCGCCCTGGCTTTATTAAATCTAATATTACTGATCGTAATGAGTTTTATATGCCTCAATTTCAACCCCTTGAAAAGGGTGCTCGAAAAATATTTAATGCGATTCAAAAGAAGAAAGCCATCTATTCGTTTCCAAAACCACTCAGTTTTTTAACCCAAACACTATACTTTTGGCCTGTTCAACTTTATGACTTGGTATTTTCAGGAATAAAAAAAAGAAAACGGGATAATTAAAATTCAACTGATCTAACAGTATCAATCACATTTTGAACTGAATCAATTGGAATATCAGGCATAAGCCCATGACCTAGATTAAAAATAAACGGTCGTCCTGAGGTTACACTTTGGCAAATATCTTTGACTCGGTTAACCATTAAATCATTCGGACCATATAAAATAAATGGATCTAAATTGCCTTGAATTCCAATTTCAGGCGCCAGTTGAGAATCAATTCGTGATAAATTTCCATTCCAATCAAAGCTAATCACGTTTACCCCGGTGGATTGAAACAATGGAAAGAACACACTGGTTTGTTTACCAAAAAAAGTAATTGGAACATCTACTTTTCTTGCTCGTAGTTCTGTCACTATTTTTTGAACATAATTAGCGCTGTATTGTTCACATGAATACCAATCCAAGTGATTAATCCAGGTATCAAAAATTTGTAATGCTTGAGCGCCCGCTATCACTTGTTGCTCTAAGTAATTAATGGTTACCTCAGTAACTTTATCTAATAACCCCGAAAAAAGTTTAGGCTCTGTGACCATCATAACTTTGGTTTTTTTAAGATCCTTTGATGAACCGCCTTCAATCATATACGAGGCAACGGTGAACGGGGCCCCTGCAAAACCAATTAAGGTTGTTTTTTCGGGTAACGAGGCCCTAACTTGTCGAACGGTTTCATAAATTGGATTCAAATAAGATTCATTAGACTTTAATTGATTAATATCATCAATACTTCGAATTGGATCTAGAAACTGTGGCCCAACTCCAGAGGTAAAAGTCAACGCCATGCCTAAGGCTTGAGGAGTTACTAAAATGTCAGAAAATAAAATGGCCGCATCAAAACCAAAGCGGCGGATTGGTTGTAATGTAATTTCAGTGGCTATCTCAGGCGTATAAACCATTTCTAAAAATGAACTATTCTTTCGAATATCTCGATACTCTGGTAAGTAACGACCCGCTTGTCGCATCATCCAGATTGGAATCGGTTTTTTTTCAGTTTGTTCATTAATCATATTTAAATATGTCTGGCTCATAAATAAAGCCTATCGAAGGATCTTTTAACATGCAATAGTCAATCTGAATGATATCTTTCGATTTATATGATTACTCGTTTAAAAAACCACCATTTTTTGCTTTGATTAACTGGTTAATAAACTTAAACTCAAACACCGACCATATTGAAATTAATAAAGCATTTAGTAAAAATACCCATTTCAATATTTGAACTTGATGTAAATAAAATACAATCAAGTAGGTGATTAAATTACCGCCAATCATAAAACCTAAAATAACTAAAATCCGAGGAATAAATTTATTATCAAGAGATAGATACGATAATACCAACCACCAAATGGCCGGCAACCCAATAATAAATAGAAGCTGATCATAATTTGGCAGCCCCAACATTCTTAAGAAATTAATTACTGCCTGATCAGCATTTAGTGTTGCAACATATAATCTCTCGACATACATTGTCAGTTTTAGATAATAAATTGCACCCAAAAAGCTGCCATAAGCGCCTAGTAGTGACGTAAAAAATACAATTGCATAATTCTTTGGCCGAACCAACATGTAAAAAAATGCAATTAAGCCAACAGATAAAATTTTAAATACAATAAATGAAATGTTTGTCAGACGAAATAATACCTTATTACTGGCATAATCAAGGAAGTAATGATCTGATAATGTTACATGTCGGAGACTATCCGGTAAAAAGATTGTTAAAAAAAAAGCGGTGAAACCAAACAGCCCAATTAATAAACAAATTGCCCGGCCAAACCTTAATGCGCCGTATTCTTTCTCATTCATTGTATTCTTACTTCCCTTTATCGATCGATCAATAAAATGGTTTAATTTGTATTCGATTTAATTTAAATATGCTATAGTTTTTACTCATCAAACGTTCTGGAGTAATTATGTCAAAGCGATCTTTTTCAAAACAAGTTGTTGATGGTGCTGACCGAGCCCCATCCCGAGCTATGCTACGTGCTGTGGGATTTGAAACCCCTGACTTTGAAAAACCTCAGGTTGGAATTGCATCAACTTGGAGCAATGTAACCCCTTGTAATATGCATATAAATGATTTAGCCAAGCATAGTGAGACCGGTGTAAATTCAGCTGGTGGGAAAGGTGTAATCTTTAATACCATCACCATTTCTGATGGAATATCGATGGGAACTGAAGGGATGAAGTACTCACTGGTTTCACGAGAAGTTATCGCTGATTCAATTGAAACCGTTGTTGGCTGCCAAGGGTTTGATGGCCTGGTAGCGATTGGTGGTTGTGATAAAAATATGCCAGCTTGTGTTATGGGTATGATTCGCTTGAATCGCCCCAGTATTTTTGTTTATGGCGGCACTATTTTACCTGGGACACATAAAAATAAAGATGTTGATATTGTATCCGTATTTGAAGCGGTTGGTGCTCATGCAAATCAAACAATTAATGATGATGAGTTACTTGAAATTGAAAGCGCTTCCATACCAGGACCCGGATCTTGTGGTGGCATGTATACAGCAAATACAATGGCCTCTGCTATTGAAGCCATGGGGCTGAGTCTGCCGAACAGTTCTGCACAAGCCGCTGTTTCAAGTGAAAAACAATTGGACTGTGAACGGGCTGGCCAAGCAGTTTTAAACTTGATAGAAAAAAATATATGTCCGAAAGATATTTTAACAAAAGCCTCGTTTGAAAATGCGATCACGGTTATCACCGCATTGGGTGGATCCACCAATGCTGTCCTGCATTTGATTGCAATGGCAAAAACAGCTGGAATCTCTA
>JAYNJH010000025.1:11914-19882 GCA_038109885.1 Candidatus Margulisiibacteriota bacterium
ATGACTTTACACGCATTGCTAAAACAACGCCTGTGGTTGCTGATTTAAAACCGAGTGGAAAATACACAATGTCCCGTTTGGTTGAAATTGGTGGAATTATTCCATTAATGAAACAATTACTTAGTGCTGGACTTTTACATGGTGATGCCCTTACTGTAACGGGAAAAACAATGGCTGAAAACCTTGCAGAATATGGTGATTACCCGGCTGGGCAAGATATTATTTTGCCGTTAGATAATCCGATTAAAGCTACCGGGCATTTGGTTGTTTGTTATGGCAATGTTGCGCCTGAAGGGTCGGTTGCAAAGATTAGTGGGAAAGAGGGACTATCTTTTACTGGTATCGCTCGGGTATTTAACTCAGAAGAAGCAGCGCTTGCGGCAATTTTAGATGGAAAAATTGGCAAAGGGGATGTCATTGTCATTCGCTATGAAGGACCAAAGGGCGGCCCAGGCATGCGTGAAATGCTTTCTCCTACCTCAGCGGTTATGGGAAAAGGATTGGGAAAAGATGTGGCCCTGATTACGGATGGTCGTTTTTCTGGTGGAACCCATGGTTTTGTGGTTGGTCATATTACCCCAGAAGCCTATGATGGTGGGGTTATTGCAATCATTGAAAATGGTGATGAAGTATCTATAAATGCTGAAACACAAGAAGTAAACTTGCATGTTGATGATCACATTATCCGTGAACGACAAGCCGCTTGGAAACGCCCTGAACCCAATTACACATCGGGTGTTTTGGCTAAATATGCGGCATTGGTAAGTACCGCCTCTGAGGGTGCTACTACAGATCAGCAGTTAAACTTAACTTCGTAAATCGAAATTAATTAAATTAAAATTTATCAATATATTTTTTATGAAACATTTTAATTGATTGATTCGATATTAAACATAACAAATCGGAGGTGTAATATGTTTCAAGTATTCGACAAAACAAATTTCAATGATATTTCATTTGTATCAAAATTAAATGAAAATGGATTTGATATTCATAATGTTGGTGGTGAAGAAAACTCTGATTTTTCAACCGGTGATGTTTTAAAGCTTAAAAGTGGTCAATATCAATTAATTGGTTCAGATACGGTTATTTTGACTTGCAGTGCCAATGTATTTTTCAAAACATTAACAGATGTTGAATCGAAATTAAATTTTCGACTATTTGGATAATTAATTTTAGGGGGAATTTATATGCCAACTTATGTTTATCGTTGTAATGCTTGTGGAGTCCAAACTGAAATAAAACAATCCATACATGATGCACCTTTAACTCACTGCCTGAAGTGCAATGGAAAAGCCAATCGAATTATCACATCGGCAATTAGTATCCAATTTAAAGGATCTGGATTTTATTGTAACGATAGTAAATAACTCATTTATTTTACTAAAATTGAAATGCTATAATCGTTGATGTGGCTAATCGAACAGCATTAACTGATTTATTAAACTCAAACCAATCCATAATTATGGGGATTATTAATCTAACACTGGATTCATTTTATGATGGGGGCTATAGCTTTGATCACCTTGATAAACAACTTTCCGAATTTAATGATCATGGTGTAGATATTATAGATATTGGTGCCGAGTCAACGCGACCGGGCGCTCAACCAATTTCAGTCGATCAAGAAATTGAACAATTAAAAAAAGTACTCCCCATCATTCAGAAATCTAGTAATGCTTTAATTTCAGTGGATACTTATAAGCCTGTGACAGCGAAATACGCTTTAGAACAAGGTGTCAATATTATTAATGATATTAATGGCGGAGAATCAGACGCATTATTAGCTTTAGTAGCTGAGTATGATGCTGGTATTGTGCTAATGCATAAACAGGGAACCCCACTAACCATGCAAGATAATCCTACATATTCAAATCCAATTGACGAGATAAAAACGTTTTTTCAGCAACAAATTCAAAAAGCAAAACATGCCGGTATTCACCATATCATGATTGACCCAGGGATTGGATTTGGTAAAACGCTTGATCACAATTTGACTATTTTAAAAAAACTAAATTTTTTTCACGATTTAAATTGCCCTATTTTAATTGGTACATCCAATAAATCGTTTATTGGTGAGCTTACTGGTGCCAATGTTAATGAGCGAGTCCCAGGCTCAATTGCATCTGTTATTTCAGCTTATCAAAAAGGGGCTCAAATATTTAGGGTCCACAATGTTAAAGAAACATCTCAAGCTTTGAAGGTTTACCAGGCGCTACTATGAATCAAGTTTACATCAGTTTAGGATCAAATCTAGGTCCCCGTGAAAAAAATATTGAACAAGCACTTGATTTACTTTCACAACATAGCGATATTTCTGTTCAGCAAATTTCAACCCTCTATGAAACCGTTGCCGTTGCAAGTTATAAACAACCCAACTTTTTAAATGGGGCAGCAAAACTAAGCACCATACTAACACCTTATGAATTATTGACGGTTACAGAAAGTATTGAAAATCAATTGGGACGGTCGAGTAAAGGTACAGGAGACCCGCGACCCATTGATATTGATATTCTTTTCTACAATAGTGAAATTATTTCGATGGATCATTTGACCATCCCGCACCCCATGGCCCATGAACGGCTTTTTGTGTTGGATCCATTGTATGAAATTGCTCCTAATTTTGAACATCCCATCTTAAATGAATCCATTCGGTCATTAAGAGAGGCTCTTCGTGGCTACTAAGTTTAATCAATCTATTCTAATCAATTCGATTGATGACCTGTCATTATTCTCAAAAAATATAGCACCTCATTTTAAAGCCCCTATGATTTTTGGACTTCAAGGTGGAATGGGGACTGGAAAAACAACCTTTATTAGAACCCTTGGAGAAACTCTAGGCTCACAAGACTGGATTAATTCTCCAACGTACTCAATTATTCAACGTTATAGTGCACCGGAATTTAACTTGCTTCACATTGATTTGTACCGTACTCAAAGTGATACTGAAATTGATTTACTTGATATTCCATCTCAAATCAATGATCAGACATTGGTTTTTATTGAATGGATTGATAAAACTACCCTATTTGATATTGATATTCATCTTCATTTTCATACCATTAATAAAGATCAGCGGCGAATCAATATTTCTTCGAATCGATGGCCATGGATTGATGAAATTAAATAATACAAATTCCAACCAACTCAGGGCCAAAAAACTGTGTTGTTAAACTGCCAACAGATTGTAAAGAAACTTTCGCATGAGGACATTTGACTTTAATTTGGTTTCGAATTTTAATTGCCTCTCGGAACACCCCTCGATACTCAACACAAATACGATTTATCTTTTGTTTTTTACTTGAAATAATTTCGTCTATGGTTCCCATCAATGTGGCAAATGCGGCTTCTTTGGTATAAGACACATTAACGATGGTCAATTTTCGATCCAGTTCAATTACCGGAATAAAATGAAATAATCGCATTTGCACTTTTTTCTGAGTGTCCGCCAACCCCATTACCCATTGATGATTTTTAACAAAATCAAATTCCAATGGGCAAACCCAATGACGATAATTCTTAACCAGTTGATCCGTTAGTTTATTTACTTCCATTGGAGAATAGTTGTTTTTTATGGCATCCACTAGTTCATAGATCATTAACCCCAAACCAACACCATTGGCATTGGTATTATAAACTTGAATCTCTAAATCATTGATATTTTGATCATCAACCTGTTTTTTGGCTTCCAAAGCAGCTTTATATGTTTTCTTCAGATTTGGATTTAAATGCAAGGAAATAATGTAATGATACCCTTCTTCATACAACTCTTTATACTTTTCATAGATTGCATATTGGGGTTGATCGGTTGCGGGCACTTTTCGTATATAGTCCACAGGATCAATTTCGCGCAGGGCGGCAACATTATCGGTGACAATGGCCACTTTATACATGTTTGGATCCTCGATGAGGCGACCCATTTGAACTAACATCTGAGACGCAACCGACGAGATAAAGAATAAGGGCTGTATATTTGCAATTTGAATAATTGCAGATATGTAAGGCGTCATTACACGCTGTAAATCAATATTGTTTAATGTGCCAAATGCCGTAGCATGGCCGACTACCTGATGATTCTTATGAACTTCAACATCAGCAACAACACTATTTTGAGATGTTTTTTCAACTTTAATTGAACCATCTTTTGTTTGAATGGTGTTTTTTTCAAAGACAAGATTATCTATACCGTCCAATCCAGACATTTGCATAGAGCCTTCAAGCACCATATTTGTTGAACTTGGCATTGTTGGTGCGGTCATCTTTGATTGTTGGGGTGTTGTTTTTTCATATGAACTTGTCTGCTGAGTATTAATTAATTGATTAATTCCTTGAAGCACTTTTTTAATCGTGGCTTTTATTGTTGGGTCTTGATTGGTTGAATTTGATAGTATTTTTTGGAAATCTTTAGCATAAACTTCACGCTTTGCACTTCCTTTAATCACATCATCAAGGCGGCGTATTAATTGGTTTAGAAATGAAATATCAATCCCCATATCCCCTCCCAATTCTGTTGACATCACTTGCATTAATTCTTGCGCAACCCCATCTAAAATTGAATTATTTAAATTGAGTAACATATTTACAATTAAATTATTAAATTCTGGTGTTTTTTTTGATCCCAATATTTGAATTAACTGTCGGGTATCTACCAGGTTTAAATTCCCATTATTTTGGAACTGTTGGGTTTGAATCTTTTGAATTTTGTTTAGTGTATCCATTTTGGATACCTGTTGCTCCAATTTAGCTTGATCTACATTCAAGTTTGCCGCTTGGGCATTGTTAAATCCATCAATTTCTCGCTTAAACATTGGGTCAAATTCACTCATTATATTTTATTATAGTACTATTCTTTTATTTTGAAATTATTAATTTTGTATTAAATGTTTAGTTTCAGTAAAAAATGGGTATAAATAAATGATTCAGTCGAAGGGGGGCAATCCTCTTTAATAGCCTCATTAATCTTTCTGGCCAATTTCTTCTATTAATTGCCTCTCTTCTTTGAATCGAAGTACCAAAGTATCCGATGAATATGGTTGGTAAATCCATCATTACTATCAGCTCATCAAAGACAACTTGCCATGGAAATAAAATTTAATAATTGTCACTCTGATTTAAACAAAATATAATAATGTTATTAATGGGCGGTTAGCTCAGTTGGTTAGAGCGTTAGCTTGACATGCTAGAGGTCACTGGTTCGATTCCAGTATCGCCCACCATTAACTATGACCAAATTCTTTATTTTTTTTCTGATGTTAAATTTTCAGCTATTTAGTGCTGAAATTACTATTTCACCAGGAGCAAGTGCCAAATTGGTTTCTAAAACACTTAAAAATAAAGGGGTTATTAATAATAGTCATTTATTTTATCTTTATTTAAGAGCAAATAAATTAACTTCAAAAATACATGTTGGTCAATTTTATATTGAGCCGAATACTAAATTTAAAGATATTGCTGATATCATTACTGGAAAAAAACAACAATTGATCCCCATTACAATACCTGAAGGGTATACCATTAGTGAAATTATTCACGCCTTAGAAAAAAAGAGGATTATTTCAAATTCTGAATCGTTTGCACGTTACCTAACACAAAAAATGAAATCACCTATTAATTCACTGATCCAACCGAATTCAATTTCATCAATGGAGGGGCTGCTTTTTCCTGATACTTATTTTTTTTCAAAAAACATGTCTTTTGATCAAATCTATAGTGCATTTACAAAACGATTTAATCATGTATTTTTACCTTTATACCGTAATACACCAAATCCAAAGTTAAGTTTCTATGATACGTTAATTTTAGCTTCAATTATCGAAAAAGAAGCTGGAACTGTGGCAGAAATGCCGCTTATTTCAGGGGTGTTTCATAATCGCTTAGTAAAAAAAATGTATTTAGCCTCCTGCCCAACGGTGGGCTATGCCATGGGACAACCTCGTAAAAAGTCGTTAACATATAAAGACTTAGATTACGTATCGCCATTTAATACCTACCGTAATAAGGGATTGCCCCCATCTCCCATTGCCGCGCCTGGAAAACAAGCTTTTTTGGCCGCACTAAATCCTATGAAAACCCCTTATTTATATTTTGTTTCTAAAAATGATGGCTCGGGAACGCACGTGTTTTCAAAAACACTTGCTGCACACCTAAAACATCAGAAGCGAATATTAACCCAAACTAAATAAGTTAATCTTAAGACGATTTCTTAATATCAAGCACCATTAAATGGGGAAACTGACGTTTCCCGGATTTTTTATGTGGGTAATCCAGTGTAAATATGATATCTGCTTTTGGATTGGCACCATCACTCATTAAATTACTGTATTTTTCCCAAAGTCCAAACCCTGTTGCCTTTAAAAAATTTGATTTCTTTTGAGGGTCCTTATTTACTTTATTAAAGACCTTAAACTCAACATGTGGCGTTCGATCTTTTTGCATGCGGTTACCGAATGGTCTTGGGGATTTTGATAATAGTACATTTTTTAAACAAAAAATTGGAAAATCAAATCCCTCTCCATAGGGTGATAAAGTATCAAGATTTAGTAATAATTTTGGATTTACTTGAAAAAAGTTTATATCTTCTAAAATTCGATAAGAAAAATCATAGTCACTTTCTGGCAGTTTATCCATTTCTTCTCGAACCAGTTCCTCCCATGCCTTTATATCGTCTTTACTCATAGAAAATCCACAAGCTTGTGCATGGCCACCAAAGGCATTTACATTTCGTTTGCCAAGTAATGTTTCAATTTCAACTTGATATGGATTTCGACCATACTGGTCTTCAAAGCGCTGCTGCACCCTTTCCATTATTTGATACATGTTAATGGTTGGTATACTACGTACTGACCCTTTTATGAAATCACTGCCCTCAAGCGTTGTGATTATAATGGCAGGCATTACAAAACGATCCCGTAAACGATCGGCATCAATCCCGATAACGCCACTATTCCAGTTTTTTCCTTGAATAATTAAAATCTTTTCTTTTTTTAGATCAATTTTGGTAAGTAAATGCTCAATTTCAGACTCAATTTCTTCAGTAATCTTCTTACGTTTATCATTCACTTCATCCACTAAATCAACTTGATCATCGACATCTAAATTGGATTTAATTAGATTATCTTGATGTAAAAGTTGCTTATATTTTTGAATGAAGTCTTTAATATTGGACTTGGGACCCACTTTTAATCCTGACATTAATAAATCAACAATGATGCTTGAATCAGGTATTCCAAGCTCAGGATCACCAATTCGACCAGGTGCATTCATTCGCGGTGCAATGGTCCGACTAATGTCTCTTGCTCTTAAAAAAGAACGTGTCGGAATACTAATCTCTTTTAAGGCTTTCATTCCTGGTAATTTTGTAGCATTTAAATAATCTATCCCCAACTTTACGATCGCACGATTCATTGGTTTTTTTAAATTAACACGATCTGAAATAACGCCAAAACTGGCGGCAATAACTAATGTTTCAAAAACCTGCTTAGGAAATGTTTCATTAAAATACTCTTTCAACCCTATTATCCACTTAAAAGAAATAAATGACCCAGAACATGAACAAAACTCATTATCTTCATCTTGATTCAAATAAGGGTTAATAATGGCCGCTGCCTTAGGCAATGTTTTGCCTAAAATATGGTGGTCTGTAATAATAACATCTATGCCATTTTCATTCGCGTAATCTACGGCTTCAACATCTTTTGTTCCACAATCCGTTGTTACAATTAGTGAAATCCCTTTTTCTTTTGCTTCCTGTATTATGCGTACTTGCAATCCATGACCCTCTCGCGAACGTACTGGAAATGCATAGTCAACATTAAACCCTAATTGGCGAAGTCCGGTGGTAATGATTGTGGTTCCTGAAATGCCATCGGCATCGGGATCCCCATTTACCATAATTTTTTCATTCCTTTTTTTCGCAAGAGCCATTCGCTCAAAGGATTTCTCTAATTGTTCTTACGATGATATTCCATC
>JAYNJH010000026.1:0-2009 GCA_038109885.1 Candidatus Margulisiibacteriota bacterium
TGGAGCGGGAGACGAGCCTCGAACTCGCAACCTTCGGCTTGGAAGGCCGATGCTCTACCAATTGAGCTACTCCCGCGGAGATTAATTTATAATATACATTACAATCAAAGAAATGGAAATAAAGATTTATTTATTGGATTCAAACCTTAATTTATTTAATATGAAATTATGTCACTTTTAGAACCTTTCTTTTTAACGACATTTATAGTACTTTATTCAGTTATTTTTCCTATTTTTAGACGACCTGTTTTTGCAACGTATTTGATTATTTTACTTGTTCTTGTGTATCTTGTGTTTAAATTACTCAAGCGATTGAAACAGCAGCCCTTTCGGTCGACAAATCTTCGAGGTAAGATTGTTTTTGGGTGTTTAATGTCGATTTTGATTTATTTCGTTTTAATGATTTTTTGGTATGTTTTTATTCATTTTTCATCATATAAAATAATGTGAATGTTTAATTCACATAATTTATCTTTTTTTGTTAAAATATTATGATGTATCCCAAAATTAGCGAAAATTCATTTAATCCAGTGTTGTTTAGAAAATCATCGGCTACACTTTTAAAACCTTACATTTCTCCTTTAAGTCCAGGAATTACTTTAAATCAGCCGCTTTATTGTGTTCATGCAAATAGTGGAGATTCAAATCCTTTGCCAGATTTTACAACATTAAGAGAAAGGACCATTGTTGCAACTAGTGTTCAGAATACGAATGTTTTTCAAACTTTCTATAGTAATGTCAGTGATCGTTTATTAGGGTTAGGTTCGGCGTTTCCATGTGAAGTCATGGCCAATGTTTCAATGAATAAAGCATTTAAAGATCCATCACAGTCGTTATTAAAAAACTGGTCAGATTCGATTGAGATTTTTCGTTTAAATTTTTTAAAATCATTTTCCTCTACTTTTTTAGAGTTTTTAGTCCATCGAGGAGTAAAAGTTGGCGGGGCGTTAACTGTTCAAGATATTTTTGCTGATTATGATCCAGCCTTAAAACGAGTTTTGAAATCTACAATGATATACTTTTTGGAGATTATGATTGCACCTGTTCATTCATTGATGATTTTAACAACAACAGGAGATTTATCGATTAAAGGTGCGCTTAAACATATGGTAACCACTTCAGATGGTCGATTTTCTGCAAGGCAGCCTTGGGCAGGCGCAACAGCGTTTGCACTTAAGGGACTTACATTTTCTCCAGCTCAATTTGAAGCTTGGGATTTTTCGGAAAAACTATTTGGTAAAAAGTGCAAGGATATGAATACAAAAGAACAGGTATTTACCTATGCTTTAGGTGCATTTTGTGGATCCATTGTATCTATGCCATCGACTCGTTTATATTACAATTCAGCTGTTCGTATTAAAAATCCACCAACAAACCTGAAGGCCTTTAACCACTTTATAAGAAATTCAATACATCTAAATTTTAATCAAACCAAGCAATTTATGATGGAATGGCAGACTTTATTTAAATCTGCATATATTAAAAACGCGGTATTGAATAAAACACTTTGGAAGTCAGTTTCTCACGTGTTGATGCATGTAAAATAACTTAAATAATGAAGGGGGGGGTTGTATGTTTTCTTTTATTTGTTAAATTAATTTTTGCACAATCTTATGTAATAGAATGGCCATTTGTAGAAAAGAAAGCAACCTATGGTGTTCGGATTGAATCAAAAATTGATTCACGCACTCTTTTCTTTAAATTTGATGGTGATCCGGGATATCAGTATGGTGATAGAGTACTTATTAAGGGGGCGATAAGAGCTTGTCGAAAACCTAGAAATTTGGGTATGTTTGATGAATGTAAATGGTGGTATCGAATTGGTATTGATGGACAGATTGATGTAGATTCGCATTCATTACTATCTCATTCAAAAAAGTTGCCTTTTCTAATTTTTATTTCTAATTTACCCGAACAGATGTTTTTGCGGTTACAGCGTAACTTTGCATCTTACGCTCCTTTTGTCTACACTGTTTTATTTGGGAATCGAATTGATTATTTAGAAACAG
>JAYNJH010000026.1:2019-4451 GCA_038109885.1 Candidatus Margulisiibacteriota bacterium
TTTTTTTCTGAGGCTGGTTTAATTCATTTATTGGTTGTTTCAGGTGCCCAAATTAGTTTGCTTTCTATGGTTGTCTTAAGCATTTGTAAATTATTTAGGGCACCATTTATTTTATCTTTTTTTGTTATTCTTATTCTACAAGGCTTTTATTTGATTATTGCAGGAGTTGATCCTTCAATTTTAAGAGCAATTGTAATGACCGATCTAATATTATGGCATCGGTATTATTCATTAATAGCGTTTCCATTTTGGTGGTACTTATGGGTCGCTGCAATCATAGTTATTTGTATTATTCCAAAAGCAGTCTTATTTCCTGGGTTTTGGTATTCATTTACTATTACATTTGGCTTACTTTATTTGTTGCCGAAAATAGTTGGTAATGTGTTTGGTCCTAAAAAAGTCATAAATTATATTTTAGCGAGCTTTACGGCGGTATTTTTTGCCTTACCAATTCAATTGATTCAAACACAAACAATACAGCCGATGTCCTTAATTTCAAACTTATGGGCAACGTGGTTAAGTTCATTGATATTATTGAGTAGTGCGGTGGTGATGATTATTGAACCTATAGTTCCATATATTACAGATATTATCTCATCCGTTGTTATTATGATGATTGATGTACTGATTGTTCTATCAAAAAATATTAAGCCTTGGATTATTGCTATCCCAAAACCTCTAAATTTATGTTTTTCCCTCGTTTTTATTTTGCCTTTGGTGATGATTAATTTTTCAAGGTTTAAATATTTCTTTTTATTGATAACAATTCTTTTTTTTATGTATAGTGTCCATTTGATTCAAAAACGCCAAATGTTAATTTCGCTTGATGTTGGTCAAGGGGATGCGACGTTAATATTGGATGGATTTTCATCAGTACTTATTGATACTGGTGGTTTGGGGCAATCACAAGCGATGGCTCGGACCCACATTCTACCGGTACTACGATACTATGGAATTAATGAATTGGATCTTGTGATTATAACACACCATGATTTGGATCATTTGGGAGGATTAAAAGATATTATTGGGTATGGTGTTCGTCAAATATATTCACCGGAATCTCTGCCTTATAATCATCACCTAACATTGACCTCGCCACTTGGTTTAGATTTAAACTCAATGAAACTTAATTTATTTCCAGTAGGATATATTTTGCCAAAACTAAATAGTAATAATCATGGAATTGTTGTTAGTGTTGATGCATTGAGGGCATCATTTTTAATTACTGGTGATATTGATCAGGAGACCGAGTTACGTTTAATTCAGGTGGGCTTTATTGATCAGCATACATTTTTGAAGTTAGGCCATCATGGAAGTATATCATCAACGTCGTCTGAGCTTTTAGATGTTGTTCAACCCTTATTTGTATGGAATAGTTGTGGATTTAACAATCGTTTTGGGCATCCAAATCCGGCTGTGATTGATCGGCTTAATTATCGTAATATTCCTTTTCTATCAACACATGAATCTGGAGCAATTTTTTTTGATTTGAATTCAAAGGTGATGATTAGGTCTGCACTGTCGAATGATTCATTTAAACTTAAACAAGGGGTAGGGCTATAGGCTTCTATGGGCGCCATCACAGTAAGGAAATGCGTTTGAATGCTTGCATAAACAAAGGTTCACTGATTTAGGTGCTTTTATTGATAGTAATTTGGGTTTGAATGATGTTCCCTTGTGTGATCCGTCACAAAATGGTTGATCTTGCGAAAGTCCACATGTGCAGATTTCGTATTCCCCAGGGTAAAGGTTTTTGGTGATGCTTTTCTTTTTTACTATTTTAGGTTCGTTCATAATTAATCCTTGTTATGTTTTGATCGATATTTATTATATATGATTGAAAAACAAAAGAAAGCGTCTATTTGTAAAGTTGGTGCTTATTGTGCGTTTATTGCGGGTTTATGTTATTCATTGATTGTTTGCTGTGCATTCTTATCTCCAGCAACAATTGCATCTTATGTTACTTCAGCTCAGTATTTTGAAGATTTTAAATCTTATCAACCCATTTTTATTTTTTTAAAATGTTTGATGATTATTGCTAATGCTTCATTTGTTGGTGTTGTATTGGCATTCCATTCGTTGGTTCGAGCTAAAAATTATGGCAAAATGACTTTTTTTTCAATTTTAGCCATTATTGGTTTGGGTGTGGGGGTTTTTCAATCGGTATTGGATATGACTATGGTGCCATATTTGGCTTATCAATATGAAATTGGGTCTCAGGTTATTAAAGAGGTAATTATAGCCATTGGTGTTGCAAATCCTGCAATATATATTATTTCACTTGGCTTTCCTGGATTATGGTTCATTTTTGTCAGTCTAATGGCGTTTAATAACAAACAAATTCCTCTGCTTTTGGTTTTGCTTGGCCTAATGTGGGGCGTGGGTAATCTTGTTACAGTGTTTGCGCATGTTGTTGTAATTATTTGGTTAAT
>JAYNJH010000026.1:4461-10036 GCA_038109885.1 Candidatus Margulisiibacteriota bacterium
GATTTGGAGTATTTGGGAAGGTTTTTTTCTTTTAAAAATTTCAAAATCACTCCAGGCTGAGATTCAACTTGAGTTAGAAGATTATTTTTCTCAAAAAGCAAAATTTTCAACGACTTCATCTAATGGATTATGATCTTTGATCGTCTTTTTTTAGGCTTCTTTTGAATATGCTTAGTTATTGGGCGAACGTTTAATTTTTTGATAAAATAACGACATGAATAAATTGATAATTGCGAATCAAGAATTTTCGTCTCGACTTTTGATTGGTACAGGTAAATTTAGCTCTGATGATCAAATGGCAAAGGCCATTCATGCGAGCGGTTCTGAAATTATTACAGCTGCGCTTCGACGTGTTGATTTAGGGAATCCAAAAGATAATTTTTTAAATGTAATAGATCCTAAGAAATATGTCTTTTTGACAAATACATCGGGTGCAAGAACTGCTGAAGAGGCCATCCGTCTAGGACGTCTAGGTGCAACTCAATCCAATTGGGTTAAACTTGAGTTAACGCCAGAGCCCAATCACTTATTACCAGATCCTATTGAAACTTTAAAGGCGGCAGAGGTTCTAGTCAAAGATGGAATGATTGTTTTGCCATATATAAATGCGGATCCTGTTTTATGTAAACGTTTAGAAGATGTTGGGTGTCATGCTGTAATGCCATTGGGTTCCCCCATTGGCACCAATCAGGGTTTGTCAACAAAACTACAACTTGAAATAATTATTCAAAATTCGAATGTTCCAGTTATTATTGATGCCGGTATTGGTGCACCTTCTCATGCGTCTGAAGCGATGGAGATTGGTGCCGATGCCATTTTAGTTAATACCGCGATTGCAACTGCAAAAGATCCGGTCTCAATGGCAAAAGCATTTTCCCTTGCAGTTCATGCGGGTCGATTAGGTTACGAATCAGGATTAGCCAAACAGCAATTAAATTCAGTAGCTTCGTCCCCGTTAACTGGATTTTTAACTTAATGTATTCAAATTACTTTTCATTTGATAAAACACTTAAGTCGTTTAATGATTTAACGTCTCTTGGACAAGTCTCTGATACTGAATTGTTTCAGAATCCATATCATCTTTTCAGTCAATTGACAGATTTACAACTTGAGCGATTGGCTCAAAAAGCGCGTTATATTACTCAACAAAGGTTTGGTCATATTATGCGCTTTTTTATTCCGCTCTATTTGTCTAATGAATGTTTTAACAATTGTACTTATTGTGGTTTTAGTTATAATCGTAAAATTAGTCGGTATACATTGTCTGAAGATGAAATAAAGCGCAACATTGAGGTGTTGGTTCAAAAGGGGTTTCAACATATATTATTACTTACTGGTGAATCAGCTAAGAATGTTGAAATGACCTACTTTGAGCGCGTATTACCTTTGATACGTCCTCATGTTTCTCAGCTTGGTATGGAGGTTCAGCCGTTATCTGAACATGATTATATTGAACTAATCAATCTTGGTTTGGATGCGGTAACAGTGTATCAAGAAACGTATCATAAAGACCATTATTTGGTTCATCATTTATCTGGAAAGAAGCGTCGTTTTGAGTATCGATTAGATACGGCTGATCGTGCATGTAAGGCTGGCATTTTTCGTTTAAACCTTGGTGCATTATTGGGGTTGAGTCATTGGCAGTTTGAAGCGATTGCATTGGTGGATCATTTAAATTACTTATATAAAACATATTGGAAAACTCAGTTTTCAATTTCCTTTCCAAGAATTACATCCATTTTTGATAGTACGCAGCAGTTGTTTTCAGTGAATGATCGAACACTTGTTCAACTGATTTGTGCTTTTCGATGTTTGTTTCCAGACTTGGGAATTACGCTATCAACGCGAGAGAATAAGCAATTACGTAATGGGCTAATGCAATTGGGTGTGACGGATATGAGTGCTGAATCATTAACATCGCCAGGTGCGTATTCAGGTATTAATGCTGAACCTCAATTTTCTACTACAGATCATCGTTCATTGAGTGAAATTTGTAATGAATTAAAGCGTCAAGGTATTGAACCTGTTTTAAAAGATTGGGATCAATCATTTACATCCCATCCACACACTTTAAATTCATTAATGTAGGCTTCTGATAAATCAGAGAGTAGATTTTTAACTCGATGATACTCATTGATATATTCTTGCACAATTAAAACATCTTGCTCTTTTATAAATCGTGTAGTGCTCTTGCCTTTAATTGAATAACTTAATTGGTAATATGGTCCATGTTTCTTGGGGTTTAGCAAATCTTGGCATGCGCAATTTTTTTTATTGCACTTTATGTACTGCTTGCTTATTTTACCCGGATGAAATTTCTTCGATGTTGCAATTTTATCCCTTATTTTTTTTGGCTCATCTTTTCCCATTAGCCTTTTCCCTTACCTAACTCCACTTGTAGCATTATTTTGCTACAAGATAATACTAATATATTTTTAATAATTAATTAATTGATTTTTTTTGTTACATAAAAAAAGAGCTTCGAAGTGAAGCTCTTTTATATAATTTAATAATAATGAAGTATTTTAGGTGGGGTTAAATGCTATCGTATGTTTCTTTTGAACAGAACTTAGTTAAGTTTGTTCCGTCGTCGTCTTTTGCTTTAAACGCGTAACGAATTTGAACACCTTTAGATGTTTCTCTTTTATATTCTACTTTTTCGATTTCAGATTCATTAATTTGAACCTTTTGTCTTTTTTTAACATTATAAAATTCAATTGCCATTGGTTTGCTCCTTTTTTTTTTAAATAAAAGATAATTGATTTGCTTTTATGTAAAATACTTCATTTTCTATTATTGTTTTTTCCAGAATACCCTGATCGCAGAATTGTTTCAATTCATTTATTGCCTGGGCAAGGTCAATATTAAATTCATCTGCATATATTGTTTCTGTAATTTTGTTTTTTCTAGCAATAAATGAGCTGAGTAATTGCTCTTTTGTATTATTTTCTTGATGATTACTTATCGATTCTTCTTTGGACTGAAATTGAACATAGCATGTGCTTCTTCCAGAACCAGAAATACTAAGTTTTTTCTTACTAACTAATTCAGCTAATTCAATGTGAGCTGTCTTGTGGGATACTTCAAATAATTTTCGATAAAGTTTATTTTTTATTGCCCCATGCTCATTAACGTAATTTAAGGCATCCATTTGACGATGATTGAAATTGTTATTTTTAATTGTTTCGTTACTATTTTCAGTGGATGAATTTAATTCAGGAAGAATTTTAATGGGTGATGCGTATAAGGGCGGTTTATTTTTTGGTATTGGATTGGTGTCAAAGTTAATCATTTTTTCGTTATCTGGATTAAATTGATTTGCTTCTAAAGGCTCGCTGATTTGATAGTTAAAGGTTGGTGTTGTTTGAGGTTGAAACTCTTCAATAGTTTTATTGTTTAACATGTAAAAGATATTTTTATAAGATTGTGGGCTTTCTGCTTTAATTACTTCCAAAATAAGTACTTTTTTATTTGAACGAAATAAAAAGGCCGAGGTGATTGATAAAGTTCCATTAAAGTGGGTTTCTATAAAATGGTTAATCCATTCATCCGATTGATTATACCCGGTTAAGTGAACATTTATTTTATCATAACCAACAATTAGAATGCCCCCATGGGTATTTAGAAGTGCAGATAGTGTTTTTCCTATTTGATCTTCTTGGCGAGCTGATGAAATAAAAAATGTTGATTCTTGTGGAAATTGTATCAAAGATATAAAGCTTTGCCAGTTCATAAATTAATACTATAAAAGTTTTTTTTAATTATCTATTTAAATTTATCTTTTCTTGACAAGAAAATTATATTTCTTGAAAATTTAGAAATGAATATTTTATTAATTGGCTCAGGTGGGCGTGAACATGCGATCGCTCATTGTTTATCTAAATCAGATCGTTTAAAAAAACTTTACGTTGCACCAGGAAACCCTGGGACATTTCAATGTGCTGAAAATGTTCCGATTAGCGTTAATGATACTGAGGCATTAATCACATTTGCAAAGGCCCATCAAATTGATTTTACTTTTGTTGGTCCTGAGCAGCCCCTCGCCGATGGTATTGTAGATGCGTTTCAGGCTCAAAATTTAAGGATTATTGGCCCGAATCAAGACGCTGCTCAATTAGAGAGTTCAAAGGCCTGGGCAAAGTCAAAGTATAAACAGTATGGAATTCCAACGTCGGATTATGAAGAGTTTAGGTCTTATGATGATGCGATTTCTTACATTAAAGTCAAAAATCAGTTTCCAATTGTTATCAAGGCGGATGGTTTAGCTGCTGGTAAAGGGGTAACCATTGCTGAAAACTTAGATCATGCAGATCAAGCGCTTAAGGATTGTTTTTTGAATAACATTTTTAAAGATGCTGGTGAATGTGTGGTTATTGAAGATTTCTTAGAGGGTGAGGAAGCTTCTTTGTTTGCGTTTACTGATGGGAAAACAGTCCTACCAATGGTTTCGGCACAAGATCATAAGGCCATTTATGATGGTGATAAGGGCCCAAATACAGGTGGGATGGGTGCTTATTCGCCGGCACCTGTTTTTACGAATTTAGTTCAAGATAAAGTTATGCAGCGTATTTTAAAGCCTTTGATTGATGGCTTTAATCAAGATGGCATTAATTATAAAGGTATTTTATATGCGGGGTTAATGATTGATTCCAATGGAGATCCATACGTGGTTGAGTTTAATATTCGATTTGGAGATCCAGAAACACAAATTGTTTTGCCAAAGTTAGAGACTGATTTAATTGATATTTTTACTGCGATTTCAAATGAAACATTGTCTGAAATAACACTAAGTTGGCGTGATGACTATAGTGTTTGTGTTGTTATTGCTGCGGATGGATATCCTGGTAGTTATGAGAAAGGTAAAACAATAAATGGGTTAAATGACTCTTCCGATTCAAACTCATTTGTTTATCATGCAGGAACAGTAATGACTGACGCGGGTGATTATTTGACAAATGGTGGTCGTGTTTTAAATGTTTGTGCTGAATCTAAGTCTTTAGAAAAAGCTATTGAATCGGTGTATAAGCGATGTGAATCAATTTCATTTGATGGTGCTTATTATCGTCGTGATATAGGTCAAAAAGGTTTAGTTAGATTAAGTCAAGCCGCTTGAAGCTTCAACATTATTTATCTAAAAACCAAATATTTTCACGTCGAGTTGCCGACCGAATGGTTTCTGAAGGTTATGTAACGGTTGATGGTCATTTGATAACTGACTCTTTATTTAATATAGAAGATGAGAATCAAGTTGGATTTAAGTCTAAAATCAATGATTATATAGAATCGTTGGGTTTTGTTTTATTTAATAAACCACGCGGGGTATGGACCAATTGTAAGCAAGGATTTAATGAAAAAGAGGTTATTGACCTCTTGCCAAAACGGTTTCAAAATTATGCTTCCATTGGACGATTAGATAAAGACTCGGAAGGATTGATTTTATTTACAAATGATGGGGTGTTTGCTAATCGATTTTTAAATTCAAATGAAATTCATTCTCGTGAGTATTTGGTTACAACAAAGCGCCCATTAAGTTTAAAACAAATGCATCGGTTGGAAGCTGGGGTAATCTTGAAAG
>JAYNJH010000026.1:10046-13794 GCA_038109885.1 Candidatus Margulisiibacteriota bacterium
ACTAAGCCCTGTGAAATTTATGAACTTAAAAAGTGTCAGTATCGCTTTAGACTTATTGAAGGAAAGAATCGTCAAATCCGACGAATGATTGAAACTTGTGAAACGTTTGTTACTCGCCTTAAACGGCTCCAGTTTGGTGACTTTTCTTTGGGAAGTATTCTTCCTGGACAATATAAATTTAAATCACTTAAGGATGATTTTTACTGTCGTCTAAAACAAACTGGCATTAGTATTGATTAAAATCATTGAGTTTGTCACTGTAATTGCCATGCTAAATATAATCTGCCAAAATAATAGCCATGCTTGATTCCATTTTATTTAAAAATATGCAGTTGGTGTTACCAAATGATGTTGTTCAGGGAGATTTATTGGTAAAAAATGGTCGGATTTTGAAAATTGAACCTGTCATAAATGATTCTGCAGAAATTGTCATAAAAGAACCTGGTTTAACGTTGATGGCAGGTGTAATTGATTCCCATGTACATTTTAGAGAGCCTGGATCAACTCATAAGGAATCTATTGAAACGGGCTCTAAAGCGGCGGTTTCAGGGGGTGTTACTACGTTTTTTGATATGCCGAATACATCGCCAGCAACGATTTCGGTTGATGCACTTAACTTAAAGAAACAACGAGCCTCTGAAACATCGTATGCAAATTATAATTTCTTTATTGGTGCAACATTAGATAATTTGGATGAGCTGATTAAGGCTGAGAATTGCCCTGGTATAAAAATTTTTATGGGCTCTTCTACAGGGAATATGCTTGTTGATGATTCAACGGTTTTAGATCAAATTTTTAAACATGCCAATAAGCCCATTGCGATTCATTCTGAGGATGAGGCGATGGTAAGAGCTAATATGGAAAAGTATAAAGGGTCAACAAATGTATCGGATCATATGAATATTCGATCACCTGAAGCTGCTCTTGCTTGTACTAAACGAGCTGTAGCGTTAGCAAAAAAATATCAGCAACGCTTGCATATTTTACATTTAACAACTGCGGAAGAGGTTGATTGGTTACTAACTCAAGATTTGCCAAATTATATTACTGTAGAAGTGTGTATACAGCATTTACTTCTTCATGCCCCTCGTGTTTACGAACAACTGGGCACATTTGCTCAAATTAATCCTCCGATTCGAACACAATATCATACCGATCGTTTATGGTATGGATTACAAAAAGGGTTAATTTCTGCCATTGTTACAGATCATGCTCCTCATTTAATTGAGGAAAAGTCATTGCCTTTTGGACAGGCGCCTTCAGGAATGCCAGGTGTTGAGACTTTATTACCATTAACACTACAGTTTTACCAACAGAGAAAAGCCACGCTAAATCAGGTTTCACATTGGTTAAGTGGAGCTGCACAACGATTGTTTGGAATTGAGTCTAGAGGCCAGTTAATTCCTGGATATTATGCTGATTTAGCTATTATTGATTTAAATCATGAGTGGACGATTGAAAACAAAGCCATGCTTACTCGGTGTGGGTGGTCCGCATTTGATGGTTTAAAAGTTAAAGGCCGTCCATTAATGACGGTTGTCAATGGTCAAATGGTGTGTCGTGAGCAAGAGTTTCTTATCCCCTCCGGTGTGGGTCAAGAGGTTCAATTTAACCACTAATTTAATTTGAGTTATTGCATTATTATCTGATTATTGTTAAGGTTTGCGAATGAGTGAAGACATACGTAATATTGCTATCATCGCTCACGTTGATCATGGAAAGACAACGTTGGTTGATCAATTGTTCAAACAGAGTGGATTATTTCGAGATAATCAACATGTTGAAGAGCGTATGATGGATTCCATGGATTTAGAAAAAGAACGAGGCATTACAATTCAGGCAAAAAATGGTGCTTTTCAGTATCATGAAACGCATATAAATATCATTGATACACCAGGGCATGCGGATTTTGGTGGTGAGGTAGAGCGGGTTTTAAAAATGGCGGATGGCGCTTTATTTTTAGTTGATGCACAAGAGGGGCCTATGCCTCAATCTCATTTTGTTCTTAAAAAGGCTATAGCCCAGCATATTCCTTTAATTGTTGTAATTAATAAGATTGATAAACCTTCGGCGCGTGCCGATTGGGTTTTGGATCAGGTTTTTGATTTGATGGTTCATTTAGAAGCTCCAGATGATATGCTTGATTTTCCCGTTATCTATGCTTCAGCTAAAAATGGTTGGGCATCCAATGATTTAGAAGTGCAAACAAATTCAATGAAAGATCTTTATGATCTTATGATTGAGCGATTGCCAGCCCCTGAGTTTAAGGCAGATGACCCGTTACAGTTACTGGTATCTACAATTTCTTATTCTCAGTTTCTTGGACGTTCAGCGATCGGAAAACTAACCGGTGGAACATTACGAATTAATCAGCCAATCGGAATATCAACAGGAGTGGATTCTGCTATTCGATCAGGGCGTATTTCTAAAATTCACGTATTTAAAGGGAATGACTTTGAGGAAGTTTCAGAGGTGAGCGCTGGGCAAATTATTGCAATTTCTGGCGTTCAGGATATCATGGTTGGAGAAACTGTGGTTGATCCTGATAAGCCGACCCCTTTGCCAATGGCGGCCATTGATCCACCAACGATTTCTGTTGAATTCTTACCTAATGATTCCCCATTTGCTGGAAAAGAAGGTGAGTTTGTTACAACGAGACAACTTCGTGAGCGTCTTTTCCGTGAAACATTAGCTGATGTTGCTTTGCAAGTCAGTGATAGTGATACCGGGATTGGGTATAAGGTGGCTGGTCGAGGAGAGTTGCATATCTCTATTCTTATTGAAAAAATGCGCAGAGAAGGATATGAGTTGCAAGTAAGTCGGCCTAAGGTTATTTTTAAAACAATTGATGGCAAATCCTATGAACCCTACGAAAATGTAACCATTACTGTTGATGAATCATTGGGAGGCAAAGTAATTGAATCGATGGCTGAACGTAAAGGTCAAATGACCAATATGATTCAGGATGGTAATGCCCTTCAATATATGTTTAAAACCCCAACCCGTGGCTTACTAGGGTATCAATCCTTGTTTATGAAGTTAACAAAAGGGCTGGGAACCATGTACTCAACTTTTGAGGATTATCAACCCTTTTCGGGCGATATTCGTTCTCGTCAACGTGGTGTATTGGTATCTAAAGAAACCTGTGATACCGTTGCTTATGCGTTAAATAACTTACAAGAGCGGGCTGAATTATTTTTGGGCCCTGGTATTTCGGTTTATAAAGGTCAAATTGTTGGTTTGAATTCTAGGGAAGATGATATGGTTGTAAACGTTGCTAAGTCGAAGAAATTGACTAATATGCGTTCAGCAGGTTCAGATGATAATATCTTACTTACGCCACCAACGATTTTATCCTTAGAGGAGTGCTTATCTTTTATAAATGATGATGAATTAATTGAGATTACGCCCAAAAATATTCGATTAAGAAAACGTTAATTTTCTTGAGCTCTTTGTGCGAGTATAAGTGTTAAATCAGCGTAATTAAAACTGTTTGTAAGTTCAATTAAATCGTCTGTTTTGGATTTTGTTGGTGTTAGATCTAGAGGTATTGATTTTAAAAATAATGATAAATTTAATGCATTTTTAAATTCATTTTTCTTAATATAATTAATAATATTTACATTTTCCTTTTCACATAAGTTTTGATATAAAGATAATGCCTCTATCAACTTATCTAATTTGATTTTTGTGATAATTAAATAAGTTGTAATTTCGTTTGAGGGTTGGTTTTTATTTAAGTCCTGAA
>JAYNJH010000026.1:13804-17469 GCA_038109885.1 Candidatus Margulisiibacteriota bacterium
CCTGAAAGAGTTCTTCCGCGTTTTCAAATTTATTTGTTTTGTAATATGAAATTCCTAAAAAAAAATTTTCTTCAATGTTTCGAATTGTTTTTGACTCCAATAAACTAATTATTTTATCATAACTTTCATCAATTAGATGGTCATTTAACTCTGAATTGTTCATGGTTTGTAGTTTATCGTATATTTTTGATTTCGTATATCTTTCATCGTTATTGTATAAAATACATTAAATTTAATGTTATTAATGTTTTTTTATCTTTTTTTTTGGCATTATTCTTTCATTTTAAGATTAAAAGATTAAAAAAAGGGGGGGTAGTAAGAAAAATAAGCAACGTTTTAGAATAGAGTTCCCTAGGGCCACAATACGTGGCCCTTATTTATTAATAAAATAACCTTTGATATAATAAATTCCATGATAAATAAAACAATTCATCTTGCTCATACACAAGGCTTTTGCGCTGGGGTGGTAAATGCTATTGACATTGTGGAATTAAGTTTACAAAAGTATGGAACGCCACTCTATGTAAGACATGCTATTGTCCATAATACATCAGTGATTAAAGATTTTGAGTCTAGGGGGGTCATTTTTGTTGAAGATCTTAAAGATGTACCCGATAATAATGTTATTGTTTTTAGCGCCCATGGAACCTCGCCTGATGTATATAAAGAAGCTTCTCGTCGAAATTTGATGATTATAGATGCTACCTGTCCTCTGGTAACTAAGGTTCATCGTCAAGCCAAGCGCTACTCAGAACGTGGTGTTCATATTATTTTGATTGGGCATCGAGGACATCAGGAATTGATTGGAACATCGGGTTATATTAACCCTCAATTATTGCATGTTATTGAAGATGAACATGATATTAATGAGTTGAATTTGAACTCAGATCAAGAAATAGGGGTGTTAACTCAAACGACTTTATCAGTTGATGATACATCTTTTTTAATCCAAAAACTTCGTGCAAAATTCCCAAACCTTATAACCGGTGGTAAAGAAGATATCTGTTATGCAACTCAAAATCGCCAAGATGCGGTTAAGGATTTAACACAAATTTGTGATTTAATTATTGTTATTGGTTCATCAAATAGTTCTAATAGTAATCGTTTAGTTGAAACTTCCAAGCAATATAACGTTGATAGTTTTATTATTGACTTACCTGAAGAATTGGATTTGGACATTCTTCATGATTATTCAGTTATTGGGATTACTTCTGGGGCGTCGGTTCCTTCCTATTTAATTAATCGTTTGATTGAGCGAATAAAAAAAATATATCCAGATATTAATATTGTTCAAAAAGAATCAATAGAAAAGGATATTTTATTTCCCTTGCCGGATGCTGTAAAAGACATGCGATAATCAATTTTTTATGTCAATATCATATGATTTATTACTTATAGATGGATTTTCATTGTTATATCGTGCTTATTATGGTTATCCACCAAATTTAACAACCCCAAAAGGGGTGCAAATTAATGCGGTATACGGATTTATAACATTAATGTTAAATGCAATAAAACAATTTAATCCTACCTATTTTGGTATATGTTTAGACCGAAAAGAGCCTACGTATCGACATCAAATTTTTCCTGATTATAAGGCAAATCGATCGGCGCCAGATGATGAGTTTTTAATTCAAATTCCTGAGTTTAAACGTATAATTAGTTCGTTTGATGTTCCTTTGCTCGAAATGCCTGGTTATGAGTCAGATGATTTACTTGGTGCGTTGTCGTCTAAGTTTTCAGCTCAAGGGATTCAAACATTGATAATGTCAGGCGATATGGATTTGTTACAATTGGTTAATGAAAAAACCCATATTGTTATGAATAAAAAGGGGGTCTCAAATTATGTGATTTATGATTTGGCTGAATTGAAAGAAAAATATGAGCTTACTCCTCAGCAATTTATTGATTTTAAAGCATTAAAGGGCGATGCTTCTGATAATATTCCTGGAGTGAGAGGTGTTGGCGAAAAAACCGCTTTAGGCCTTTTAAAATCTTTTGATAATTTGGATAAAATTTATGAAAACATTGATAATATTTCTTCTAAATCAGTTAAATCTAAATTAATTGATGCAAAGGATATGGCCTATCTTTCAAAGCGATTGGTTACCATTGATTGTGAAGCCCCTGTTAATATTGCATTGGATTCTTTTTTGTTTCAACCTCAATGGCAAAACGTTATTGATATGTTTTCTGAGTATGAATTTAAGCGCTTGATTGATCGTGTTGGTGATTTTTCAGATGTTAAACCTGAAAATACAGTTCTTGACCAACCATTAAATGACGTTTCATACATAAAATCTTCTTTTCAAGTAATACAAACTGATTCCAAACTTGATCAATTAATACCTTTGCTAAAAGATGGCTTCGCATTTGATCTTGAAACAACTTCATTGGACCCTCGTGATGCCAATATTGTTGCGATATCAATCACTTGTTCTAAGGGGATATCTTTTGTATTGGATTGTCGTGATACTGAACTTAGTGGCGAATTAACTTTATTTGATGATCAAAAAAGTGTGCACCCATTTATTAATCGATTGAAACCTTTATTAGAACGTGATGATGTGCCTAAAATTCTTCATAATGCAAAATATGAGTATCAAGTTTTAGCCGGCTATAATATTCACTTGGATGGGGTTTATTTTGATACAATGATTGCGGCTCACTTACTTAATTATAATTCAATTGGTCTTAAATTCTTGGCGATGGATTGTTTTAATTTTCAGATGCTTGAGTTTGATGAATTACTCAAAGGGCATGATTCAATTTTAGATGTTCCATTTGATATGTTGGCGTCTTATGCGGCTGATGATACCAATGTGACGTATCATTTGTATTTATTATTTTCTGAAATGTTAGACAAGGATCAATCTAAATTATTTTTTGAAATTGAGATGCCATTGATTGGTGTTTTGGCGAATATGGAACAGGTAGGGGTTCAATGTGATATTCAATACCTGCAACAGTTATCTAAAGATTATCACGTTAGTTTAGATGGATTTAAAAATAAGATATATGATCTTGCCAATAATAATGAGTTTAATCTTAATTCGACTCAACAGCTGGCTGAAGTTTTGTTTGATCAAATGGGTTTGCCAGTGATTAAAAAAACAAAAACCTCTCGTTCAACAGATTCGTCTGTTCTCGAGAAACTATCTAAAGATTATCCTATTGCAAATGAAATTTTAAATTATCGTTCGTATAAAAAACTTTTATCGACTTATATTGATCGCTTACCGGAGTTGATTCACCCCCAAACTCAAAAGATTCATACGTCATTTAATCAAGCGGTTACGGCGACGGGACGATTATCTTCAAATCATCCCAACTTACAAAATATTCCGATTCGTTCACAGGAAGGCCAAAAGATTCGATGTGCCTTTATTTCTCGTTTTGATTCTAATGGTTGTATTTTAGCGGTTGATTACTCACAAATTGAACTTCGAGTTCTGGCTCATTTGGCGGATGATTCTCAGATGATACAGGCATTTTTGAATGGGGAGGATATTCATCAGTCAACAGCGGCTAAAATTTTTAATACGCCTTATGAAAATGTAACTAAACGTCAAAGAGAGCAAGCTAAAACAGTTAATTTTGGGATTACCTATGGCCAATCTGCTTTTGCACTTGCTGAGCAGCTTGAAATTTCCAGAACAGAAGCT
>JAYNJH010000026.1:17479-19517 GCA_038109885.1 Candidatus Margulisiibacteriota bacterium
ATCAATTATAGATTCGTATTATAATCAATTTTCATCAATTCGATCTTTTATGGATGATTGTATTAAAAATGCTCGAAATAATGGCTACGTTTCTACTCTATTTGGACGAAAACGTTTTATTTCAGATTTAGATAGCCCCAATCGTCAGTTGCAAGGTAATGCTGAACGAATTGCGATTAATACTACAGTTCAAGGGTCTGCTGCTGATATTATCAAGCGAGCAATGAACTTAATTTCTGTCGAAATGGCTGCGTTTCAGTCTCATTTGATTATGCAAGTGCATGATGAACTTGTTTTTGATGTGCATACTAATGAGCTACTCCCGATTAAATCGATGGTGGTAGAGCAAATGGAGTCGTCCGTTAGTTTAGCTGTTCCTTTGGTTGTTGATGTTGAAGTTGGTAAGAATTGGGGGCGTGTTGCTTAGCTCTTGCAACCTTTGCAAGTACCGTAAATATGCAATGATCGATATTCTGGTGCAAAGTCTAATTTTTGACATTCATTTTTGATGGATTGTTCAATCGTTTTATTTTTAATTTCAAAAATTTTCCCACAACTGTTGCAGATTAGATGATCATGGTGTTCAAGCACTTCATTATATTCATAATATATTCGACCATTAGAGCCTGAAATCTTTTGAATTAATTTTGCATCTAGCAATTGTTTTATTGTTCGATAAACAGTCGCCCGCGCTAGTCGTTGACCTTGCATATGTTTTTCAGATATGAACTCATCGATTTCAAAATGTTCTTTTTTGTCTAAAATTGCATTTACTATTTCTTTTTTTTGAGTGGTATATCGTTGAGCGTGATTGTTTAAGTAAGTTGAAAACTTTTCATGTAAGTTATTCATTTCATTCCCTTCATTTGAATATCAACTTTATGAACATGTGAAATTAATGAGTCAATTAATTGACGAATGCCATAGGCTATGTGTGTGGTATGTATATTTTCGTTATACATTTTTTGAATTTGTTTAATTTTATTTGTAAACCGTTGGTGTTCTTGTTGATGAAGCTTTAATTGAGAAAAATTATTTTTAATCATAATTTCTTCTTCTTCTTTAAAGTGTTCAATGCAATTTTTTACTAAAAATTTTATAATTGGCTCAAAAGCTTCTCTTGAATTTCCTTTAATTGCTTCATCAAGTAAATGAACCATTTCAAAGACTTCAAGATGGTGCTTGTCGATTGACGGAATATTTGTTTTTTTCTTCACGATAACACTTTATCATTGATCAATGCTTGTATAAATGATTTATTTCTTCAAAGCCATAGGAAATACTGATTGTTACTTGGTCATCAGTAACACTTGATCGTGATTGTGCCCAACCGATGTCTATCATAAAAGGGTCAAGATTTATACCTGCCCCGAAGGTGTATCGATTATGATCTAACCCAAACCGTATCGGCAGAAAATCATTGATGTACTGCTCAACACCATAATGAAGTGTTGAGTGAGGGCTTATTTCATTTTCATTATTGATAAAAGATAAATGTGTTGAAGTAAAATTGGAGATATTGTAGCTTAATCCTAGCGCATAAATTGGATATTTTTTTTGTAATGCATTTTGAATAGTTTTGTTTGATGAAATATTTTGAACAGACATTCCTAAGTTAAATTGTTTGAAGGGTTGAAATTTAATGCCAATAAACTCGTTGATTTTTTGCTGGTAAGTGTTGTCCAGAGTTAATGTTTGTATTTGAGCTCCAACTCCGATGTTTATCCCATTGAAATCCTTAGCAAATGCAAGTGAAAATGAATGAAATTCATAAGGAACGTTACCATCAATTTCCGTGATTAAGTTCCCTTGAGCTGTTGATCTTGTGATATTTGTAATTGTTGAACCTAAATATTGTAAGCCAATACTGATTTCTTTATATTGATTGCACATAATTATGGAGCTGTAATCAATATCTAAATAATTACTACCATGAATTGAAATTCCTTTAGCGTTTGTGATGGTTGCTGGATTTTGAGCTAGATTATTATAATCATTGGTTGAGAATGAAGCTGACTTACCCAATGCAATGCTCCGT
>JAYNJH010000026.1:19527-19837 GCA_038109885.1 Candidatus Margulisiibacteriota bacterium
AAGGATCAAATAGTGGTGTTTCTGTTGTTGTAATTGAAAATAATTTTAAAGTTAGTATAAATAAAAATAAACTAATGGTTTTACTTAAGAATGACATAGTTTTTCTTTCGTATGGTTTCTTGTTCAGTTATAAACTCCATGATAACAATGTAGAGTTGAGGGGGATAACTGGCCATAGTGGCAGTATTTATTAATTCAAATTGACATTCCCCAGCGCTTGTAATTGATGCTGTATTTGTTGCGTAGGTTTGTTTGTAAATTAGTTCTCCAGTAGTTGTGTATAAGTAGTAATTTGCGCTATGAGGTAGTG
>JAYNJH010000027.1:0-6727 GCA_038109885.1 Candidatus Margulisiibacteriota bacterium
GAGCCCCGGATTGTGGTTCCGGTTGTCGTGGGTTCGAGCCCCATCGTTCACCCCATTCATGTTATGTTAATTGTTATTTCAGGCCCTTCAGGTGTTGGTAAAGGCACCATTATTAATCAGCTACTTCAGGATCATAATTTCCTTACCTTAAGTGTTTCAGCCACTACCCGACAGCCTCGTCCAAATGAAACCCATGGTGAAGACTACTATTTCTTTAATCATGATGAATTTGATCGCCTTATTCAAAAATATGCGTTTCTTGACTGGTGCACGGTTCATACCAATCGCTATGGAACGTTGAAAGATGATGTAAGCAAAAAACTAATCAATGCCAGGGCTGTAATTATTGAAATTGATGTTCAGGGGGCAAAAAAAATTCGCCAACATGGTGACTTTAAACAACATCATATTTTTATTGCCCCCCCGTCTTTAGGTATCTTAAAAAAACGTCTCACTGCTCGTAATACAGAAAGCGAACCTATTATTGCCCAGCGATTGGCTCAAGCAGAAAATGAATTAAATGAAAAAGATAATTACGATACCATAATTGTAAATAATGAGTTGACACAAACCCACATTGAGCTCAATAATGTTATATTAAGTCTTTTGACCGAAGGAGTCACTCAATGAGCAAATCAATTCGAGAACAAATTAATTTAGCTGAACTTTTTGAAAAAGTACCCAATCGTTTTTTATTAACTGTCGCCGCTGCCAAGCGTGCGCGTCAAATTGATGACGGTGCTCGCCCATTAATTGAGGTATCCATTTCGGCCAACCGGTCATTGGATATTGCTTTATTGGAAATTCAATTAGGTAAAATCCTTGTTTCAATTGAAGATTCCTCAGAAGAAGAATCCATTTTAGATGAAATTTCTGACTATCTTGATTCTGACATCTTGGATACTGATCTGAATGATCCCAAGCCGGATTCTCCTAAAAAACGTAAACAAGCTGTTTAGTTATGCCCCAACCTACCTCACCCGAGGTTGTTTTTGGAATCTCAGGTAGCATTTCTGCTTATAAGTCCGTTGATATCATTCGTCTGCTTCGTACGCAAAACATTGTTTCCCGACCGTTATTTTCTGAATCGGCCCACCGATTTGTTACACCTTGGACTGTAGAAACATTAGCTGAATACCCGTTAATTAATGAAGATATAAAGTGCGGAAAGATTACGCACCTTGATGTTTGTCGAGGTGCCGCATTATTTGTAATTTGCCCCGCTTCGGCCAATTGCATTGCCAAGCTAGCGCAAGGGCTGGCAACGGACTTGATTTCGACTAGTTTTTTAAGTTTTAGGGGCCCTCGCGTACTTTTTCCGGCAATGCATACTGAAATGTGGGAGCATCCAGTCACGCAAAAAAATATTCAAACCCTAAAATCGCTGGGCGTAATTATTGTTGACCCAGACCAGGGAGCATTGGCTTGTGGCGACTCGGGTAAGGGGCGTCTCCCTGAACCTGAATTGATTGCCAATATTATTCAATATTTAGTCAATCATCCCTGCCTTGATTTAAGTGATCAAAAGGTGGTGGTAACATGTGGGGGAACAACCGAACCAATTGACCCGGTTCGCGTTATTACCAATACAGCCTCAGGCATTTCAGGACATATCATTGCTAATATAGCCGCACTGTTTGGTGCTGAGGTTACCTTAATTCGAACTAAGTCTCACCCAACCTTAGCCACCATTAATACAATAAATGTAGGTAGCGCTAACGAAATGGCCGATGCGCTTCATCCATTTACGCGGAATTGTGATTGTCTCATAATGAATGCTGCGGTAAGTGATTTTACAATTTCTCAGCCTGAAAGTAAAAAACAAGCTCGCCAATCATCGTTAAATCTTAATTTAACGCCAACACCGGACCTATTAAAAACATTTAACCTCGCTAAAGCCAAGGCCTGTTATAGTATTGGGTTCTGCCTTTCTGATCGCAAGGATATCATTGATTTTGCAGAACAAAAACGCGTTGATAAAGGATGTGAACTAATCATAGCAAATCATGTCGACTCATTTGGTCAAAGCACCCGTACAGTTCACTTCATTTGTAAAGAAGATGTCAAAACTTTTCAAGCGATCAGTTTACTTGAATTGGCATACCATTTACTTTGGAAATTTAAAAAGTTTTATGAAACCGCGACTAACGGGTGATGTTCCACTGCAGGGCTTCGTTTAACTCAGTCCCAATCTTTGAATAACTGGTTACCGCACCAAGCTGATTTAATCGATTAAGAATCTGTTTTCCGTTTTCACTTAGAAAGACATTAAATGTGGCATCTAATGATTTCAATTTAATCAAGAAAACTACTTTTTCAAGAATTTCAACTGGAATTGTGGTATCAGACTCCAATTGAGTTAAGATAACGTCTTTTTTAAAAGACGACTTATTGCTTGGCATTACCTGATCCAAACACTTTAAAATGCTTGCATCACTTGATGCATCAAAAAGGTCTCTCAATTCATTTCCATTAATAAATAAACGTTCTAGCGCTGTTAAATTAACCATTGTTTGGGGAATTGAGTAGCATTTATTGCCCGTTAAAACGATTGACTTTAAGTATAGATGCTTACATTCATGCCTTACTTGGTTAAGTGTCACATCAATACTAGATTGATCTAAATGATTGTTTTCTAAATTTAACATGCAACAAAATCCTTGCCCCAGCGCCTTTAACTGCATTGAAATACCATCGAACTTTATTTGATTTAAATTTTCAGTTTGTCTAATATCCATTATTATTCCTGTCCTCTTAATCAATTTATTAATAGAATCATTCTAACTCTACCCTCGTTCAAAATGCAAAAGGAAATATAAATCCCTCCCCCGTTTGTCATCCTTGGGGCGGAGATGGAGAAAGATATTTTAATGATTTATGTTTAAAATCCATTAAAACTGGGAATTTTTAAAAAAAAAGAAGGTGGGGAAAATGCATTTTTTAAGTAGGATTCCAGGATTTAACTCTATAAGACATTCCTCTAAAAAACGTTATACCAATTTTGATGAAATAAAAACAAAATGGCACAAAAAATTTGATAAAATCATTCAATCTTTACCAAAGGGCGATGACCTGCCAACCTTGCAGTTACCCCAATTCAAAAAAAAAGAGGCCCTTGCCGCTATTGAACTGTTTGAAACCCTACCCACTAACCGCAATTTTCACGAAGATTTAGAGATTTTAACCAATATCATTATGGGCTCACCCATCGCTGATAGTGATGGTACAAATGATTGTTTTCAAAAATTAACAAATGAGTTATCTCGTATAAAGTTGAGCTATGAGCAAAACCCCAAATTCAATGGTAACGGTAGTCCGGTTTTATTTTCAGACTTATTTGAAAATATGAATAACTATGACAACAGTAATTTAAATGAACTATTAATTAAATTACCCGACAGCCAAGCGAAACCTCTAACATCGAGCAATGAAACTTTTACTGCTAACTTTAACATTCCAGTAGTTCATCCAGATGTTATTTCTGGTCATAAGATTATCAATAAGGAAGAATCAGAACGATTTATTTCGGGTGTTTTAGATAATATAAAACAACCCAGTGTAATTTCAGACCCAATAAATTTGACAAGACTTTTAGCCATTGATCTTGGTAATGATCAATCTATCAATTCAAAAAAATATGACGTATCAAAAATCAAACCTTTTATTTTGAAAACACTAAATTTAGAAAATACCGATAAGTTTAATGAATACATCTCTCATTTAAAAGTCATTATCGGGAGTGATTTGCCAGAAGCAACATCAAGTTCAGGGCCGATTGATTCTAACGCGCCCATAGCTGACGCTAAATTATTCTATTACAAATCAGATCTTTCAAATATAACAGAAAGTAACATTGAGCTTAATTTAAAACAGTTACTCGGATCTGCTGCAAGGATGGTCCCATATGCACCTAAACACTTTTCAATTGAATTATTAAAAAAGGTTCATAATGTTTTGGTTTGGGTACAAAACAATGGCTAATCTTACTTCGAATATCCTACCTTATAGGTTCACGTTCAAATGAGTCGGCCGGCATTTAAAACGTTTTATAGTTAACTAAATAATTACTACCTAACAAATGGACAGGGCAAAGATTGAAATAATTCTAGCCTCATATTATTATATAAAGTAATATTTTTTGCAGACTAAGTACTGCAACGAAACAGGAGTTTAACGTTATGTCAAAAACACAACAAAAAGGACAACTGTCCATTAATACAACAAACATATTACCCATCATCAAAAAATGGCTGTATTCTGATCATGATATATTTATTCGTGAATTGGTTTCCAATGCCTTTGATGCTATTACTAAACGAACTAAACTCAGTAATTTAGAAGAAAAAATCACATTTGATGAAGAAGCTCAAATCACACTAACCATTGATAAGAAAAAGAAAACCCTTACCATTTCAGATAATGGGATTGGAATGACGGAAAAGGAAATCGAAAAATACATCACCCAAATTGCATTCTCGGGGGCTGAAGATTTTGTTAAAAAATATGAGTCTGAAGAAAAGGATGCTGGCATTATTGGCCATTTTGGACTGGGTTTTTACTCATCTTTTATGGTGGCAAGCACTGTTGAAATTCAGACGCTGTCCTGTCAACCCAAAGCAAAACCCGTTTATTGGCGCTGTGATGGTGAGACTGATTATGTGATTGATAAAGGAACCAGAACCACTGTAGGTACTGACATTATTTTAAGCATTGATAAAGAAAATAAAGACTTTTTGGAAGAATCAAAAATTGAAGAGCTTGTTAAAAAATACGCAAACTTTTTACCAGTTAAAATTAAATTAAATGAAAAAGACGATGTTACCAATGGCATTCCTTTATGGGATAAATCCCCACAAGATGTCACCGAAGATGAATACAAAGAGTTCTATAAAACACTATTCCCTTTTGCTGGAGAACCATTATTTTGGATTCATTTAAATGTTGATTACCCATTTAATCTAAAAGGTATTATTTATTTTCCAAAATTAATGCATGAACTGGACACATCCAAAAGTCGAATTCAACTATTCTGTCAAAATGTATTTGTGTCTGATAATGTAAATAATATTTTGCCAGAATTCCTTACCTTGCTTCAAGGGTCTATTGATTGCCCTGAATTACCACTTAATGTATCTCGTTCACAGTTGCAAAATGATCCATATGTTCAAAAGATTTCGAATCACATTGTTAAAAAAGTGGGGGATGAATTAGCCAAACGCTTTAAAAAGTCCTTTGATGAATTTAAAAAGGACTGGCGAGATATTCACCCGTTCATTAAATTTGGCATGATGAATAACGACACCTTTTTTAAGAAAACAGAAAAAATTGTCCTTCTCACTCAATCAAACGATGAGCTGGCCGTTCTTTCCGATATCGTTGAGCCTGCAAAAGAAAAAAATAATGGCAAAATTGTTTATGCGCAATCGAAAGATCAAGTCGTGGCTCATAAATCTTTTTTTGAGGAGAAAGAGATTCCAGTCTTTATTTTAGATGCGGTTATTGATAATCACTTTGTTCAGTTTATTGAATCCAAAATCGAGGGGATTTCATTTCTTTCAATTGATAATGCGGTGAAGGAATTTGCCACCTCAGAAAATACCGATGAAATTGTTGATGCGGATACCAATAAAAAACCATCCGAGGTTTTACCTGATATTTTTAAAACAGCGTTAAATAATGACGATATTACTTTCGAATCCAAACCATTGGATATTTCTGGCCCTGCGGTTATTTATGAAGATGAAATGATGAAGCGATTTTCACAGATGAATCAATTTATGCAAAAAGGAATGGGTGGATTCCCAAAAAAGCTAACGTGCATTTTAAACAGTTCATCGCCGTTGCTTAAAACCATTATTGATTTAAATAAAGCCGGTAAAACAGATGCTGTTACAACGGCCTGTCAGCAAGTCTATGACTTGGCACTTCTGTCTAATCAGCCGCTTGAAGGGGCTCAACTCGAAAACTTTTTAAAGCGCTCATTTGACTTATTGGGTGACAAATTAAGCGACTAAATTGGCCGTTAACCAATCTTGCTTAAACTTACTTCGTAAGCAGCACGATTTAGATGAATCGGCTGCTTACGATCTTGCAGTAGCGTTCTTAAATGGGAATTGCCAGACCGCGGAGATTGTTGATGCACTGCAATTATTGCAGCAAAAAGGAGAATCGGTCACGGAAATCATTGGCTTTATAAGGGCCATGCGTGATCACATGACCCCCCTATCATTATCAAAACACCCCTTGATTGATATTTGTGGTACAGGTGGCAGCTTACCCAATCGCTTTAATGTGTCGACTTGTGTGGCATTGGTATTGGGCCAACTGGGGTACTTCGTTGCCAAACATGGTAACCGTGGCTCAAAAAAGGCGAATGGCAGCTTTGATTTTTTAGATGAGCTTGGTATTCCTTATGAAATAACGGAAACAGAGCATCAGAATCGACTAAACGAGTTCGGCAGCACCTTTTTATTTGCACGGCTTTATCATCCGGCCGTTCGTCATGTTGCTGAAGCCAGGAAACAATTGGCAACCCGAAGCATATTTAATCTTATTGGCCCGTTTTGTAATCCCGCATCACCAAGCATTCAAATTATTGGCGTCCCATCCAATGATTTAGCACAAACATTAATGGCAGTCGGTAAAAAACTTGATTATTCAACCTTTGCTGTTATTACCAGTGACATTGGCCTTGATGAATGTTCAACTGTTGGCAAATCTACGGTGT
>JAYNJH010000027.1:6737-8644 GCA_038109885.1 Candidatus Margulisiibacteriota bacterium
ATTCAATTTCAAATGGTGATGAAAGAACGTTTACAATTGACCCTGAATCATATGGAATAAAGCATACTTTAAATGACATCTCTGTCAGTGAAACCGCTCTAGCGACGGATAATGCAGTCGCGTTTAAATCCATATTAGCTAACAATAATACAGGGCATCCATTGGCTGAATTAATCGCATTAAATGCAGCGGTGATTATGCATATTATTGACCATTCGATTGCGATTGAATCAGGCATTGAAAAATCGCTCGATTCATTGGCTCAATTATCATTCGGTTAACCATCGATTCAATTGAGCGTGACTTCTTATTTTTTTATTTATTGTGAATTTTTACTAATCTTACTACGATTATTGGTATGACGCTGAAAAAAGTAAGCCTTATTCTTAATCAATTCAACTCGAAACAACTGTTAATTCAGATTACCTTTGCTACAGGTGCACTTCGTTGGGGTTGGACACCGCCTCAATTCCAAAACGTCTTCATTAATTCCTAGGAGAGGTGGGCCTATTTGGACATATGTCCTAGCGCGCAACCACTCTCGCTTAACCCAACCAGATGCAAAATAAGTACATCTGACAACTCGATAGATTAACCACCATCCCAGCAAATAACAATTCCCGTGATGGGATTTATGGAGACTAAAATGAAAACATATGCAAATTTTTTAAGTTACGTAGGATTAGGAAGTTTATTATCAACTAAAATAGGAGCTCATCTTAACCGCACCCCCCAGGTTGAAATGACATCTCAAAATATTATCCCCAAGGATACCCAATATAATTTACAAACAACCTCAGAGAGTAGAACTTGCTTGGCTTATGTTGATCCTTGGGTTACAGGAGACTACAATACTGAACCAGGTATTCCATTAGGCGCTACACCAACAAGTGTCGGTGTTTCTCACCGTACACAGGTTCAAAATAGCAACGCAGTTATTACGAATACATTTCCTAGCTACTGCGAAATTTCATCTGCCACATACAAAATTGATGATAGTAACAGCCTTGTGCCAAAAACCCCCGAAGTGGATCTATTTATTAAGGATTCAAATGATAAATCTAAGCCACATGGCATGATGATTGGTGGAGAGGGTAATAGTGCCCAATTAAAAATACTGATCAACAACAAAAGTGAGCATCAGAATCTTATTAATCAAATCATTGAAACGGCGGATTCAACGCAAGCCAAATCCATTGATATTGATTTAGAGTGGCCGGAAAGTATTACCGAATGCAAAAATTTATTGGAGTTTTTAATTAACCTAAAAGATCAAGCTGGTGATCACCCGATTCATTTTGCTCTTCACCCTTTTGATAGCCTTGGCATGTACTTAAACCATGAAGTCGAAGTGAATGGAAAAACCTTTAAAACAGAAATTGATAATGGGAATTTAAAGCCTGTTGTATTTTTATATGACTATTCTAATCCTAACGGAAATGAGGCAGGCCTTTACAGACAAACACCGCAAGTTTGTGAATACCCAAAAGTGGATGATGGAAATGGGGCATATATTCCTTGGGATCCAAATGGGGATGGCTCAGAAAATTATGATCCAAACATACGACCATTTAGAGCTCAAACTAATGTTGATACAGTACTTGGGTACTTAGAGCGAAACATTCCTAATTTTAAAAATCATGCTATCTTTTCGCTTCCTTTTTTTGCAAGAGCAAATGGTCAAAATGAAGCGGTATTATACCCTATTGCTTCCAATGGTTTTGAAGGGGCCGTGGATGAGTGTGGAGAAACAACCATACCCACTCAACTTAATACGTATGGTGCAAAAGCATTTCCTTTTAGTGGAATGTTAACATGGGTAAGAGACGAGACAGCAAACGGCTTTAAGGGAGATCTCACGGTTTGGCAAGCAAACCTTGATACAAGTGACCATCGTTACCTTATTG
>JAYNJH010000027.1:8654-18624 GCA_038109885.1 Candidatus Margulisiibacteriota bacterium
TAGAAAAGGTAAAGTGTACGCTAATCATCTTTTTAGAAACGCAAAAGAGATTGATGCCAATGGTGCTGACATTGATAATACGTTTGTTAATGGCCAAAATATGACGCAATCAGAATTTCAAACTGAACTTGAATTAATAGTAAAAAAGAAACGAGATCCTCAAAGTATCGTTTCAAATTCAAGTAACGGTAATGAAAACAACCGTTTTCCTTGGTGGGCAGTTCTTATAATTGTATTTGGGTCATTTGGGTCATTAGCGACTCTTTATGTATTGGCCACCAACAACCATGAGCATACTGCGATCCCAAATCAGGACGTCTTTACCGGTGATTTTGAAAATGAAAATTCTGATGAGACAGACTTAAAAGGTGACAATGTTTTAAAATTGGGATCAGATAACAGACAAGTGGTCGAAACTGGTAATAGCAAACCCCACATAACTAATGCAGGTCATATTGAATTCGCTTTAGATTCCGACACAGTTGGCAATCAAATAAATAAAAATAATCAAGATGATATTGAATTAGGGAACATTAAGGCTTGAATTGAATAAAGCCTAGGGGAATCTAAACGGCAGCAACAAAGCAGGATTTGTCTTGTGCTGATTTAACGATCGACACAAGACAGAGCGTGTACGTTATCTAAAGCCATTAGAAAAACAACTAAAAAAACCATGATCCGAATAATAAAGACTGCTGAGACCGATCTAATGGATACTTAAATTAACGTTTAAAGTCCCATAAACAAGGGTAAAATATAGTGTAGTTAAACTTTTACAAATATTGGGGGAAAAATATGATACCAATCGATCCTACTCCGCAAGACGGAATACATCAACCCTTAAAAAAAGGATCACAAAGCAACGCCCGTCAGGTACCAAAAAATCAACAAAATGACCTTTTTGAAACATTGCGCATATCACTTTCTTTGGACCCACACGGTTCTAACCGCAAGTCACCCCTGTCTGATCCAACGTTCACGGACTCTGAGCGAGACTCACCTGTAACTGACCGTGAAGCCTCACCATTAAGTATTTCTTCATTACTTAGTTTAGCAATCGAGGATTATGGCAGTGATGGTGGCGACCTAGGATCCACGGGGTCAGGTTATACATCGGGGGATGATGATTTAGGCTATGCGAGCCCAAAATATGTCAAAGCTAATCAATTGGACACTGTTACTCATAAACTAAAATCAAACGATTCTATTAAAGATATAACGCCTTCGAATCAAAATCACTTATTTACAACTCGAATTTTTGATGATGGATCAAAACTAATCTCACTGAATCGGTCAGTTAAGGATGGAAAACCATACAATATTATTGGACGAGGAGAAGAAGGGAAAGTCCGACTCGGATATTTTATTCATGCGGATGGCAACGAAGCGCTTGTTGCCATAAAAAAACATGCCAATCCATACGATTTTCAAAGGATTTTAAATTCAATAGAACTCCAGAAAAAATGTGCATCACCGGCAGTTATTAAGCCATTAAAAGTATTTTTAAGTGAAAAGAAAAAGGAAATGGAAACACTGCAAGTCGTTATGCCATTGGCAGCTACAAATTTAAATAATAAAACCAGTCAGTCGATTTATCGTCCCCGATTATTTTCTCATATTATTCCTCAACTACTTGATGGCTTAGCGAATATTCATCATAACGATATAATTTTTAGAGACTTGGATAAAACAAATATCTTGGCATTATCCAAAAATACCATTGGTTATTCAGATTTTGGAGCGGCAATTCAAAACACAGCCGATAGTCCAATTCCATTTAAGGGTAAAGATAATGTTTTTAATCATTTAAAAACCAATACAACCTCAAATGAGGGCGATTTTGCAAGCAAAGCCACCGATGTATTTTCGCTTGGGATTGTGATGTATGAACTCATATTTGATCTTCCGACATCTTATACCTTTATTGATATCGACACATTTAAAGAGATGCTTAAAGGTGCGATTCAAATGCAAACAAAAGGGCCTATTGATTTTAGTGCATACCAACAATCAACAGATTTTCATTTATCTGAAACAACATTTACGAACCTCAAGGATTTATTAACTATTCACGGTCCAGATAAAATTTTATCTCTCATTGATTTTTTAGATCACCTTGTAGCACCAGATGCATTGTCTCGAAAGGATGCCGCTAGTGCCCTTGAGTTGTTTAACCGAACATTTCCAAATGAAACAGAGCCAAATTATGACCATGGTGACTTTTCAGTTTTTTCACCCCACGACCAAGCAAAGTTAGATGACACGAAAAAACAACTTTTAATTTCGCAAATTGCTTTATTAAACAATGATGATATTCAATGGGTACGTTAGTGTTAATATTCGTCCTGTGATTAAGACTCCAATAGTTCCCCATGCTTTGCCCATGAGTTTCTTGGAACTTCAGTAAATGTAATGTAGGTTGCAGATAATGGTTTCCCGGCATGCTTTTCTAATGCGCTTGCCACATCTTTTGCAATGGCATTCTTTTGGTCATTATTTAACTGACCTGCAACTTTAATATCAACGTATGGCATTATTTTTCCTCCTGTTTATTTTTAAATAATTGGCAACGTCCACTTTCCATGACAACGGTGTATATAAATCAGTGTAAATCCACTTGGCAATATTGAGAACTGAATTTTTGGGCCGCTTTGCTTTTGAATTAAACTGGGTTGATGCCACTGGGTTGACTTTAATATCCAGTTCTAATGTTTCAAAAATAAAACATGCATAATCATACCAACTGCAATGATTTAATGTTCTAAAATGATATAACCCAAATGCCGGCATATTATGCAACAAATTTACAACGGCCTTTGAAATACTTGTGGTTGATGTTGGTGACCCGATTTGATCTGAAACCACGCTTACTTCATCATTCTGTTGTGATAGATTAACCATAGTTTCTATAAAATTGGGCTTGGCTGGCCCAAATACCCATTGGACTCGTAGTATATAAAACTGTTTAGCACCATTTATCACGATTGAATCCCCCATTTGCTTGGTTCGACCATAGGCATTGATGGGATTCACTACATCATCTTCGTCGTAAGGCCCTTGCTTTTGGCCGTCAAATACATAATCCGTTGAAAAATGAATTAGTGTTGCCGAATACCGATTTGAAGCAGCAACAATCGTGTTCAATGCGGTTGCATTTATAGATAATGCTTCCGCTTCATTATCTTCACACTGATCAACTGCGGTATAGGCAACCGCATTTATTACAACTGACGGACGATATGTTTCAAATGCGGAATTCACCTGATCTGGGTTTGTAATGTCACAGTCACTATGCCCCAAAAAAATTAATGCTTCAGCCGATAACTCGGGCAACCAATGCTGAAGCTCAGAAGACAATAAACCATCTTTACCAAAACATAGAATTCGCATTAGATATTCTTTACCGAATCAACTAAAGCTAAGGCCTCCGCTTTGGATGGCGCCTCTGCAAAAATTCGTATAATTGGTTCGGTATTAGATGGTCGAATATGAACCCAAGATGAGTCAAAAGAAATCTTCACCCCATCTTCTCGATTGATCTGCTGGCCATCATAAAAGGCTTCTACGCGCGCCATTTTGGCAGCAATTAGTTCAGTGGATTCCAATGGCTGTTTTTCCCTTACCATAATATATTGAGGATAACTTTCGATAATTTGAGATACCGTTTTCTTAGATTCACTTAAATGCAATAAGGCTAAAACGATCCCCGTTAAACTATCACGCCCCCATCCCACTGATGGTAAAATAATGCCCCCATTTCCCTCACCACCAATTGTTGCTGAAACCGCTTTCATTTTAGCGGTCACATTTGGCTCACCAATGCGTGTTTGATACAAAGTCGCATTGTATTTTTCTGCTATAAATTCAATAATTTTTGAAGTCGATAAGTTAACAACAATAGTTGGATGGGGTTCATTAATCATGGAAAGATAATAATCCATAGAAAAAGCCAAAGAATAATCCTCACCAATAAATCGCCCATTTTCATCAACAATCACCAAACGGTCTGCATCCGGATCTTGGGCAAAGCCAATGTCATAGTCCCCCTGTGCCATTTGATCGCATAAATCGGTCAAATTTTCGGTGACTGGTTCCGGCGAATGAGAAAACTCACCATCCGCACCATCAAAAAGAAAATCGACATGAATACCAAGCGCTTTAAATAATTCAAGGTCGGCACGATGACCAGCCCCATGATTAACATCAATCAAGACTTTTAATGGTGCAATCTTCTGAATCGGCAATGTCGTAGCAATAACATCGACATGCGAATGCAATGCCTTATCATCAACTGTTCGCTGCCCCTGATTGTCCCATGTGGCATAATCCATCATATCGCCATTGCGATACAATTGGTCAAACTCAGAAAAGGCGTCAGCCCCCAAAAAAGACCCTGTGTCGTCAATAATCTTGATTCCATTCCAAACAATTGGATTATGTGACGCTGTAATAGCAAAGCCCCCTGCCGCTTTGTACTTTCTAACCATTTGCTGAACTGTTGGTGTTGGAACTTTACCAATGATGATCACGTCACGACCACATAATTGACAAACTGATGATACCAACTGCGTTAAGGCATCATGAGACGTACGAGTATCACCACCAATAACAACGCTTCCTGCTGGAAGCCATTTTAAATAAGATCGAACAAATGGCTCAACAATGCTTGTGGTCAAATGTTCGCCAACTATACCTCTTAACCCTGAAGAGGAAATCATTAATTTTGACATATTTACCTCGCTTTGAATAAAGAAAATAGTACCATTAAATCCAATATTCGACGACCTATTGAATTCAATTTGAACATTCCACAGTTCCATGGACTGCGCTATACTACTTATAATGAACTCTATTTTCTATCATGGATGGTATTGGCTTGTTACATTTATATGTGTTACCGGACACTTCTTTTTGGGTCTTTTTTGTATATTTACACCTAATTTCTTTAAATATAATCGTAAGTTTGCTCGACTGTGTATTAAAATCATTGCCAAATCGATGCGCCTTAACGTTGAAGCCCATGGCCTTGATCGTATTCCAAAAAATCACGCCTGTATTTTTATGGCCAATCATTCTAGCTTAATTGATATTGTGGTTATGACAATTGCAATTCCATACCACTTCAATTTCATAGCAAAAAAAGAGTTATTCTGGGTTCCTTTTATTGGACTTCAAATGCTATTTGGTGGCGATTTTCTTATTAATCGAAGTGACCCACGCCAAGCTAAAAAATGCTTAAATAAAGTTCAAAAACGGCTTCGTAAAGGTTGGAATATGTTAATCTTCCCTGAAGGAACTCGATCCAGTGATGGTCAAATTTTAGACTTTAAACGCGGCGCCTTTAAATTGGCCTTCGATAGCAATGCCACAATTATCCCCTGCTACATTGAAGGAAGCGGTGATATTGTTCAAAAGAAATCGCTTAAAGCCTCACCAGGGACTGTTAAAATTCACTTTGATTACCCAATTCCAACCAAAGAACTTAGCAAAGATAAAGCTCAAATGATGCAAATATTGCAATTTACAAGAAATAAAATCAAATCATTAAAATTAACCGCTGAAACTAGTCCCCCTCTTAACTAATAGTTTCTCTTTACGCTCCTCTTCTTTTTTAATGACATGCTTAATTAACTTAATCATGGGCTTATAACCACCTTCCATCGCGTAATCTAACACTGATTTCCCTTGCTCATCTTGGGCATTCATATTGGCACGTTTTCTTAATAAGGCCTTAGCCGCTTTTAGACAGCCACACTTGGCCACAATCATTAATAGTGTTTGTTGATTATTTTCTTTCCTAGATACTTTTAGAAAACCGGTCTCCAAGATGATTTTCATGGCTAATTCATCTTTGGCTTTCGCAGCAATTTTAAAGCCACTTAAAATAACATCCTTATCTACCAAAGTTGATTTATCTAAAATTGATTTCAAATACGTATAAAACTTTTGATTAATTGCAAATGAAATACCAGAGCTCTCGCCTTTGGGTACCGTATTTAATCCATTTGCCCCCAACTCGACTAATGCGTTTATTTTAAATTCATCGATTACCTGACGATCTATTTCAAGCGCCAACAGCTGATTTACATCACGGGTTTCTTTATTAATTATTTTAATGCCAAACATTTTTACCTTCCTAATTCAAAAAATTAATGCCAGCGACGCTGGTTGAATTAGGAATTAACGGCAAATGTTAAAAAGGATGGTGGTGTCCATTGAAAGCGAACGTAACCAATGCTAAACGTTGCTGTATTCGTTACTTTTTTATTTAATTTTGAAAAATAAATTTTTAACAACATTTCTCTAAATGTATCGTAACATATCATTTTAAAATTTCAATAATTTTCTATTCTTTAAAAATAAGATTAGGTATTGAATCGAACTGTAGACGACAATTTAATTAACATTCATCTTTCTTAAGAATAAAGATCCCTTTTTCAGTAAAAAAATTTGTTAAGCGCAACGGAAAAAATACACGTTGAAATTTATTTTTTACTAACGGAATTTCTTTTAAAATTCTAATTTGATGTTGATAACACAGCCGTCGGAAATCATTGATGGTTATGACCCGAATATTAGGTGTATCATACCATTCATAGGGTAGCTGCTTTGTTTTTGGAGATAACCCCTTAAATAACAAATTCATTCGAACCTTCCAATAACCAAAATTAGGAAATGTAATAATGACACGATTGGACACTCGACACATCTCCTTTAAAACTTCGACTGGACTTATCACCTGCTGAAGTGTTTGCGATAATATTGCAACGTCAAATGACTTGGATTCAAATTGCTTTAAGCCTTCAATAATATCACCTTGAAAAATAGGAATGCCCCGTTTAATTGCAATAATCACTTCATCGAAGTTTTTTTCAATTCCGTACCCTTCGCAGCCTTTTTCAGTTCTAAGTTTATCCAATAATAATCCGCTACCACACCCCAAATCCAAAACCCGCTCATTGGATTTTATTTGATTAAAAACGATTTTTTGATATAACTTCATAAGCTCTCCAAAAAACTTTTAATGGCATCGCGGGTTTCCTCGGAATCAATTAAAAACGTATCATGCCCATAATCAGAATCAATCTCAACATATGCAACATGTTTATTCAACTTCATTAACTCATAGGCTAATGCCTTACTTTGACTTGCTGTATATAACCAATCTGACCGAATTGCCAATACCAAAAACTTTGCAGATGATTGACTTAACGCTTGCTCAACCGAGCCATAGGCTTGATTCAAATCAAAGTAACTCACGGCCTTGGTTAAATATAAATATGAAAAATAATTGAATCGATCCACAAACTTTTTTCCCTGATAATTCAGATAACTTTCAACCTGAAATTCAGGCGACATCGAATAAGTATATTTTTCACTGACTTGTAATTTTCTTGAGAACTTCTTTTCTAATGCGTCCTCTGACAAATAAGTAATGTGACCCAGTTGTCTTGCAAGTGCAAGGCCAGAGCTCCCTTGATCAAGTTTAAGTTGTTCCAAAATGGTATTTCTTCCAACCGCATCAAATGCAATCACAAGTGGACTCACCTTGGTTGTTGAAGCAATGGGAACACAAGAATCAATCTGATCTGGCGCCTGTGATACCCATTCAAGCGCCATCATCCCGCCCATGGAACCACCAATCACCATCTTTATTTTATTAATTCCTAAAGATGCAATTAACGCACGCTGAACTTTCACCATATCAGAAATCGTAATCACAGGAAAATCTAGCCCATACGGCTGACCAGTCTTCGGATTGATTGAGGCAGGGCCAGTCGTGCCATTACACCCGCCCAGCGCATTGGAACAAACAACAAAATAATGATTTGTATCAATTGCCAAGCCTGGCCCAACAATTTTTGGCCACCAGTTCAATGCTTCGGAGTCGCCTGTTAATGGATGACAAATTAAAATCACATTGGATTGATCATGATTAAGCTCACCATAGGTATTGTAAGCCACTTCAATTTTTGGAAGTGTTTCACCACAATCTAAAACTAATTTTTCAGGGTTTTCAAAATTAAAAACTGAATAGGTCATAACTTAATAAAATTCCAATTAATGCAATAATAATACGATAAACACCAAAAACGAATAACCCTTTATTTTTCACAAAGTTCAAAAACCACTTCATAGTAAAAAAAGCACAGCCATAGGAACAAAAAATTCCCATGAACACCCAACCAAACTCAACCATTGACAGTTGACCTATGGCTGAAATCAGGTCGTAAGCCACAATAATCATCATCAGTGGCACTGCCATTACAAATGAAAATGATGCGGCTGTGACACGGTTTAGACCTGAAACCAACCCGCCAATTATCGTCATGGCCGAACGACTCATTCCCGGCCATAATGCCAGGCACTGCCAAAGACCAATCCAAAGCCCCTGCCGAAATGTAACATCTAACTTTTGATCCAATGGATTAGATTTTTTGGGAATATATAGATCCACTACTATTAAGGCAACCCCGCCAATCAACAACCCTAAAAAAATAACCATTGGCTGAAATAAAATGGCCTGAATTATGCCACGAAAACAAAAGCCAATAATTAAAATTGGTAGCATGGCCAGAACTAAGATTTTATTTTGTATTCGAAATGGGTTTTGAATGGCTTTAAAGAAATAGGTCGGATACAAAGACACCACGGCCAAAATTGCCCCTAATTGAATGGCAATATCAAAGACTTCATAAAATGATTTATCTAAATTAAGGTAATGACTTACCAATAATAAATGCCCAGTTGATGAGACCGGCAAAAATTCAGTAATTCCTTCAATAATGCTTAATATTAAAACACTAAAGAACATCGGTGCTCACTGAATTTGCCCCTGGTATTTGAGGTGTTATGGGCGTTTTAAATGAAGAAATAATTAAACTCAATGATAAAATCAATGTCATTACAACGACTAAGATTTTGGCCTTTTCTATATTACTAAGCGTGGACCATTTCAACTTCCCCTTAACTAGCTGCATGATCGGATTTACAAATGATACATTATACTTCGCTTTGCACTTTGGACAGGTAACCGTTAATGTTTTTCCGGGTTTTACAGGAAATCGAAATTGAGTCTTGCATTGTGAACATCGAAGCACCTTTTTAGGTGAAAGTTTTTTAAGAATCGACATTATCCACCTCTTCAATAAATTGAATATTTAAAATGATTGTGACGTAATCATCAACAACAAGTCCCCCGTTATCCATTTTCTTGGAATATAAAATACCATAGTCCTTTCGATTAATTTTCAATTGGGCCTCTACTCCAAAACGAGCGGTCCCCTTATTGCCAATATATACCGGGGTCTTTTCAAACGGAAAAACAACATCCTTACTGATTCCATGAATGGTTAATTGACCAACCATCGATAACTGGTCCCCATTCTTGACCACTTTTTTTGAATTAAACCGCATCTCAGGATATGTCTCGGCATTAAAAAAGTCAGGTGACTTTAAATGCTTGTCTCGCTTTTTATTGTTGGTTGAAATACTGTCCACTTGAACTTGGCCTTTAATCTTGGTGATTTCATCTCCAACCATCTCCAATCGGCCTGAAAAATCAGAAAAATTCCCACGTACATTTGATAACATCATGTATTTAACCTTAAACCCAACATAAGAATGGGTAGAATCAATCTCAAATACTTTTGAAAATAAAATGATGGGTATCATCATCAAAATGAAACATACATTAATCATGCCTTCACTCCTTCTTATTAATTTTAGCACTTTTATAGATCTATTGGACATTTGATATTTTATCCACTTAGACTATAGTTATGAGCCTCTACTACTGCAGTCAGTGCCAACAGGCATTTCTACCGGAACGAACCATTACTGACGGTGAGTCGCTTTTTTGCAAAAAATGTGAGGTTCAATTAATAAATTTAGGTTCTGAAAATGGTCAAGTCAGTCTTCAAGCACACCTTGAAGCGCAACAAATATCTTCAGCTAAGAACTTATATCA
>JAYNJH010000027.1:18634-19667 GCA_038109885.1 Candidatus Margulisiibacteriota bacterium
CCCCATACTGTTTGAGTGTGAAGCAAAATTAAAGGAAAACCCGCTTGATGTTATGACATTATTTACGTTATCAAAATGGTATTACGCGAAAGGACTCGTTAATGAATCCCTTGCCATTGTACGACAAATTATTAAAATTGAACCTAATTTCTTGCCGGCACATGACTTTTTGAGTCAGCAAAACTCCAGCCCCTCGTCTACGGATCTTCCTGAAAACATTGGGACATTAGAAGATATGGGAATAAATTACTTTAATTCTAATAATTTTAAAGAAGCTGAAGTTATATTTAAAAAAATTTTAAAGCTCAATGCAAAACACCCCGCGGCTCAACGTTACTTGGCTGACATTTATACAAAAAATAATGACTTTGAATCGGCAATCCATATCTTGAATCGACTAACACTTCAGTTTCCCGAAGACGCCATGATTTTATTTAATCTTGCGGTTGCTTGCTTTAATGCATCGGATTATAACCGAGCTAGAAGCAATCTTAAAGCAGCTAAAAAATTAACTCGAGACCAAGGGTTACTTTCAGAAATCAACCAATTTTTAACGCACTTAATGCAATTTGAGTAAAGTTGGTGCTTTTAATTGAAAACTTATTTTTTTTTTGGTACATTAAGTAAATAAATTTGGGGTGTAGCCAAGCGGCAAGGCAACGGGTTTTGGTCCCGTGATCGTTGGTTCGAATCCAGCCACCCCAGCCATTTTTCCTCATGCTCATTTTTAACTTCGGGTCTGTAGCTACCGCTACTATCCCCTACGCTAGAAAATGACCCTGAGAAAAAATGAGGATGGTTGTTTTGTTCATTTGAAAGCGGTTCGAATACACCATTTAGCACCCTAACCTCTGGTGCCAAGGCTTTTAGGATAATATTCATCAAGTTGGAAAAATACTTGAGTCAATTCTAGGTACTTCCATGATATAATTATTTTTTGATGGAAAACTTAATCAGAAAAACATTTATGGGGTTATCCGTTAAGTACTATTTAAGACAGTTCTTTTTTGGGGCTGCTATATCTGGATTCTAC
>JAYNJH010000028.1:0-6147 GCA_038109885.1 Candidatus Margulisiibacteriota bacterium
CTGATACGGTTGGTCAGGCGCTATTAGATTTAGCCACCAACTTTCCTAAAATTCAGCAGCATCTTTATGATAAAGATCAAAATCTTCGCAAATTTATTAATATTTATGTCAATGATACAGATATTCGCGATGCCGATGGTATTCATACATCTTTGAACGATAATGATGAATTATCATTGGTTCCTGCCATTGCGGGTGGTCGTTAATGGGAACGTTAACATCTGAGGAAATTAATCGCTATTCAAGGCATTTAATATTGCCAGAAGTGGGGCCCAAAGGTCAGGAAACCTTAAAGGGGAGTTCAGTGCTATGCATTGGTGCCGGAGGATTGGGTTGCCCGTTACTTTTGTATTTAGCCGCGGCTGGGGTCGGTCGAATTGGTATTGTTGATTTCGATGTTGTTGATGACTCTAATTTGCAGCGCCAAGTGCTTTATGGCGTGTCCAATGTTGGGCAATCCAAAGCCCAGGTGGCCAAGCAAAAATTGTTGGATTTAAACCCTTACATTTCGATTGATGTTCATGAAGTTCGATTAACTTCAGATAATGCCATTGATTTATTTAAAGAGTATGATGTGATTGCCGATGGCACAGATAATTTTGCAACCCGTTATTTGGTTAATGATGCGTGCGTATTAACCGGAAAACCAAATGTTTATGGCTCCATATTTCGGTTTGAAGGCATGGTGTCCGTATTTAATTACCAAGGGGGGCCCAACTATCGTTGTTTGTATAGCGAGCCACCACCACCGGGATTGGTCCCATCTTGTGCTGAAGGCGGGGTTTTGGGTGTGCTTCCAGGTGTAGTTGCAACGCTACAAGCCAATGAGGTAATTAAGATTTTATTGAATTTAGGGAATGTTGCCAGTGGTCGCTTAATTCGATTCAATGCCTTAAAATTAGAGTTTAAAGAATTAAGGATTACTAAAAAAGATGACTATGAAATCCAAGCCTTAATTGATTACGAGCAATTTTGTGGAATACCACAACAGGAGGATAAAACCGTGATACCAGAAATTTCTGTCCATAAACTTAAGGAAAAGTTAGACAATGGGGATGATTTTATTTTGATTGATGTTAGAGAACCCGCCGAATATGAAATATGTGATATTAACGGCCGGTTAATTCCACTGAATACATTAACAGATCATTTGGATTCACTCGATAAAAATCAGGCCTACGTTGTTCATTGTAAGCTGGGCGGCCGATCGGCCAAAGCAGTAGAGGAAATGCAAGCCGCTGGATTTACAAACGTCGTTAATTTAAGCGGTGGAATTATCGATTGGATCGATGAGATAGATTCATCACTGGACCGATACTAATTCGTCAGATATCTCGATTGTCAAAATCAATACGTCGGCATTGGTGGTTAATATAAATCAATCCAAGGCAATTCGGTTTCTCTATTCCAGTTATGGTTGATGCCATAATTCAGGGCAAGCGCGTAATTATCGTTTATCGCCAGCCGTGGTGCTGGGGTAGGCTGTGTTTTTAAATAAAAAATGCTAAACTAGTTACCATGTTGTTTTATCATAACCCCAGGTGTTCAAAAAGTCGTCAGGCCTTGGCCTTACTAGAATCTGCCGGGCATTGCCCACATGTGAAGCGTTATCTAGACGATGGCCTAGATGCCGATGAAGTGGTGGATTTAGCTAAAAAACTGGGGCGCCATCCCAGTGAATTTATTCGTAAGAATGAGTCGGTATATAAGGCGTTAGGTACGGATGAATTTTCAATTGAAGAGTGGGCCGATATTATTGAAAATAACCCCATTTTATTGGAACGCCCAATTTTAGTGTACGGCAATAAGGCTGTGATCGGTCGCCCACCAGAAAACGTACTCACCTTACTGACTCCGGAATCATAACCATCTAAAATTAGTTAAATAAGGGCAATTGTGCAATAAGAATGATTGTCCCCGATATAATCAGGCTGTAGCCAATAATTTTACATAAAGAATGAGCTTCGGGGAGTTGATTGATTTTATCCCCAAAAACAACCCCCATCACGTGTATCGTAATAGTGGACACCATAAACCCCATAATATAAATTTCAGGAAGAACAAATATAGGCATTTCTTTGCCGTGGGCATAGCCGTGAACCACAGCAAATACCGCCACCGTTAATAGGGTGTTTTTTAGCGATAACGCGTTTGGAAAAATAAATAAAACGCCAAAAACAATAACTGAGCAAGAAATGAGAAGTTCAATCCAATTGAGGTTAGTCCCATAAAACCCAATGACACAACCCATGGCCATGACGGTAACAAAGCACAATGGAACCTGCCAAATGGCGTTTTTGCCAATGCGAGCACTGATCATCCCAACACACAGCATGGCCAATAAATGGTCTAAACCCATAATCGGGTGTTTGAATCCTTCGGTAAAACCAAACGATGGGTTGGCTGAAACACCGCCCCCATGGGCAAATAACAGTGATGAGAGTAATAAAACAAATGTAAGAAATATTGGCATACTAAATTTTAAAATAAACAGGGGGTGAAAATCAAAAACAAAAGTGGGGCCGTAGGGTAAATAAAATGGGCTGCAAAAATTTGGGTAATTTATGTTACCATTAGGGCTGGGAAGGTGAATCTATGTCAATTATAAACATGGTCGGTGAATTATTTCGGCCAATCACAAAAGTTGTGGATGACTTACATACAAGTGAAGAAGAAAAATTTGTAATAAAAAAGGAAATGGCCAAATTGGAATCCGATATTCAAGTTCAAGTATTGGATTATGAAAAACAAATGATTAATGCCAAATCCGCCATTATTCAATCTGAGACGACCGGCCAATCCTGGCTGCAGCGAAACTGGCGACCCATTACAATGTTAACATTTTTAAGCTTGGTGGTTTGCGATTGTTTTGGGTTATTAACGTTTCGTTTGGCCGATGAAGCCTGGACATTATTACAAATCGGCATGGGTGGATATGTGATTGGGCGATCTTGCGAAAAAGTATTGCCGCAAATTTTAAAAAAGTAACTTAAAATGAAAAAATTACATAAATTGCGAATTATGCATAAATTCGATACTATAAATAAACAAATTGCAATTATTAAGGAGATTAGATTATGGCTCGACAAAAAGTAACAGTAGTAGGCGCAGGGAACGTGGGCGCAACCGCCGCACAACGCATTGTTGAAAAACAATTGGCCGATGTTGTTTTGGTTGATATCGTGGATGGCTTGGCTGAAGGTAAAGCCTTAGATATGATGCAGTCCGCCGCAACCGAAGGGTTCGATACTAAGATAGTTGGGGCAACCAATTATGATCAAACAGAAAATTCAGATGTGATTATTGTAACCGCAGGCATTGCTCGAAAACCCGGCATGTCTCGTGATGATTTACTAGCAACCAATGCAAAGATTGTTAGTAGTGTGGTTGAAGGCACTGTAGAGAAATCCCCCAATGCAATTTATGTAATTGTTTCTAATCCGTTAGATGCAATGACATTCTTAGCATGGAAAAAGTCAGGACTACCCGCTGAGCGTGTGGTTGGTATGGCCGGGGTGTTAGATTCATCGCGCTACGCTTGTTTTATTGCAGAAGAAACCGGTTGTTCAATTAAAGATGTTCGTGCCATGGTATTGGGCGGACACGGTGATTCTATGGTGCCTGTTCCCGAATATTCTACCATTAACGGAATCCCAATTGACCAGTTATTACCGGCGGAAACAATTGAAAAGATTAATGAGCGAACCAAGCATGGTGGTGCAGAGATTGTTAAATTTCTTAAAACCGGATCCGCGTATTATGCACCTTCAGCATCGGCTGTGGCTATGGCAGAAGCCATTTTATTAGATTCCAATCGTTTAATTCCGGCATGTGCTTATTTAAATGGGGAATATGGATTAAGTGATGTGTATTGTGGTGTGCCAGTGGTGTTAAACAAAAATGGTGTCGAGCGAATTGTTGAAATTAATTTGCGGCCAGAAAGCTCAGCATTACTTCACCAATCGGCGAATGATGTTAAAGAATTATGTGAAAAGGTATTGGCATCCGCTTAGGCTTAATAATGTTAAAATTATCTACCATACAAAAAAAACAAATTGTCGGTATCACGGGGTTAGCCATGGTGGGCTTTGTCGTTGCCCATTTATCCGGCAATTTTCTAATTTTTAAAGGGGCGGAAGCGTTTAATGCATACGCTCAATTTTTACATGACTTAGGGGCCCTGTTATGGGTAATGCGTGCGGGCATCCTGGTTTCATTTTTATTGCATATTGGGTTTACAATACACTTAACTATTGAAAATAAAAAAGCGCGTAATGATCGGTACTACAAATACCAAAATCATCGAACTGAAAGTACGTTGGCAACTCGTCTTATGCCATTAACCGGGACGGTGATGCTAGTTTATATCATTTTTCATCTATTGGATTTTTCATTGGCCGATAAGGTGGGGTTAATTGATGGTATTGATTATGGATTATTTGGTTTAGTGGTAAATACTTTGGGGGATCCCATTCATGCCATTTTATATATAATTGCAATGGTTTGTGTCGGGCTGCATATGTTTCATGGATTTCAGAGTGTTTTTCAAACCTTTGGTTTAATGACTCAAAATAATATGAAGCATTTTGTTATCGCAAGTCAGTTGTTGGGTGTGGCCATTACCATTGGCTTTAGTGCCATACCAATTTACATTATGGTGAATTTTTAGGAAGCGAGATTATAAATTATGGCAAAATTAAAATCAAACGAACCCTCCGGCCCAGTCGCTGAAAAATGGGAAAAACATAAATTTGAAATGAAATTGGTTAATCCGGCCAACAAGCGCAAGTTAAAGCTAATTGTGGTTGGTACGGGATTGGCGGGAGCATCGGCCTCTGCGAGTTTAGGTGAATTGGGTTATGATGTGCATACCTTTACCTATCATGAATCCGGTCGTCGAGCCCACAGTATTGCGGCACAGGGCGGGATCAATGCGGCGAAAAATTATTGCAATGATGGTGATAGTGTTCAACGGTTATTTTACGATACGGTAAAAGGCGGCGATTTTAGAGCCCGTGAATCCAATGTTCATCGGTTAGCGGAAAACTCCGTGAAGATTATCGATCACTGTGTTGCACAAGGGGTTCCCTTTGCACGTGAATATGGTGGATTATTAGACAACCGTTCATTTGGCGGCGCGCAGGTATCGCGAACATTTTATGCTAAAGGTCAAACCGGCCAGCAGTTATTATTGGGTGCCTACCAAGCCATGATGAAGGAAGTTGAGAAAAAAACCGTTACGTTACATAAAAAGAAAGAGTTCATGGATTTAGTGATTGTGGATGGCAAAGCCCGAGGGATCATTGCAAGAGACTTGTTAACCGGTCAATTGGAAAAACATGCGGCCGATGCGGTTATTTTAGCCACCGGTGGTTATGGTAACGTATTTTATTTATCGACCAATGCGATGGCCTGTAATGTAACTGCAACATGGCGGTCTCACAAACGTGGGGCTTATTTTGCTAATCCTTGTTATACTCAGATCCATCCAACGTGCATTCCTGTTAAAGGCGATTATCAATCAAAGTTAACCTTGATGAGTGAAAGTTTACGAAATGACGGACGAGTTTGGGTGCCAGCCAATGCTGGTGATCATCGTGAACCGTTAGATATTCCTGAAGAAGAGCGAGATTATTATTTAGAGCGAAAATACCCTAGTTTTGGTAATTTAGTACCTCGTGATTTAGCATCGCGAAATGCGAAAGAACAAACCGATCAAGGTAAAGGGGTAAAAGGTGGGCTAGCGGTTTATTTGGATTTTGCCGATTCAATTAAGCGATTAGGTAAAGATACCATCGAAGCCAGATACGGCAATTTATTTGACATGTATCAACAAATTACAGGGACCAACCCCTATCAAAATCCCATGACGATTTATCCTGCGGTACACTATACCATGGGTGGTTTATGGGTGGATTATAATTTGCAAAGCAATATTCCTGGCTTGCATGTATTGGGTGAAGCTAATTTTTCCGATCATGGTGCAAACCGTTTGGGAGCATCGGCGTTAATGCAAGGATTATCGGATGGGTATTTTGTAATTCCAAATACAATTGGTCATTACTTTGGGTCCAATGATTTAGGAACGGTAACCACCGACGCTCCGGAGTTTGATGATGCATTAAATAGTGTGAACGAGCGAATCCA
>JAYNJH010000028.1:6157-8185 GCA_038109885.1 Candidatus Margulisiibacteriota bacterium
TATTTTCATCGCGAGTTGGGACTCCTGGTTTGGGATAAATGTGGAATGGCGCGAGACAAGAAAGGCCTGGAAGAAGCGTTAAAACGAATTCCAGAAATTCGTGACGAGTTTTGGGAAAACGTGAACGTGCCTGGTGATGATAAGTTTAATCAAACCTTAGAAAAAGCAACCCGTGTGGCAGATTTTCTAGAGTTTGGTGAATTAATGTGTCAGGATGCGTTGCACCGTGAGGAGTCATGTGGCGGACATTTTCGAACTGAGCACCAGACCAAAGAAGGGGAAGCTCAGCGAAATGATGAGGACTTCTGTTTTGTATCGGCGTGGGAATATAACGACGGTAAAAAAGCTAAATTAAACACTGAGGATCTAAAATTTAAGGATGTTCCCTTATCGCAAAGGAGTTATAAATAATGGCCGAAACTATCAGCGTAACCTTAAAAGTTTGGCGACAAAAAAATAAAGACGACAAAGGTCACTTTGAAATTTACAAAGCCAAGGATATTAATATTAATATGTCCTTTTTAGAAATGTTGGATGTAATTAATGAAACATTAAATTTGAACAACCAAATGCCAATTGCGTTTGACCACGATTGCCGAGAGGGGATTTGTGGATCATGTGGTGCCATGGTAAATGGTGTGGCTCATGGGCCGGTTCGTGGGGTAACGTTATGCCAGTTGCACATGCGCTCATTTAATGATGGCGATACCATTGTTATTGAGCCATTTCGCGCAAAGTCATTGTCAGTGATTCAGGATTTAGTGGTTGATCGCTCAGCATTTGATCGAATTATTGCCAAAGGCGGTTACATTTCTGTGAAAACAGGAAGTGCCCCGGAAGCCAATGACACCCCAATCGAAAAAGCTAAAGCTGACTTAGCATTTGAAGCAGCGGCATGCATTGGTTGCTCAGCGTGTGTTGCAGCGTGCCCGAATGCTTCAGCGTCTTTATTTGTATCTGCAAAAGTATCTCATTTGGCGTTATTACCGCAAGGTAGTGCCGAGCGTAAACGTGTGGTTGATATGGTTGATCAAATGGATAAAGAAGGCTTTGGAGGATGTTCCAATGCCTATCAATGCCAAGCGGCGTGTCCAAAACAGATTAAAGTTGAAAATATATCGCGAATGAATCGTGAATACCTTAAGCAAAAAGCCTTCTAATTCATTTTTGGATGGGGTAAACCCCAAGGTCATTTTAAGTTTCCTATTAATCATTATTGCGGGAGTGCTTTATTATTCATTCCCGCCGGACCCAACAGAGCCAACCCATTTGGTTTGGGAGACTCAGATTGGTCAGTTGGGAGTAGGCTCGCCACGACTAGCTGATGTGAATAAAGATGGAGTACTGGATATTTTTATTGGCAGTGGCTTTGAGTGGTCTGAAGATGGCGATTCAGCAATGCAGTTGATTGATGGTGCAACGGGTCAGTCAATATGGCGAGTTGAAACCCCCAAGTCTGCTTATGGGACTCCAGTATTAATTGATATCAATAATGATGGCGTAGTTGATGTAACCGCATCAGGTCGATTTTCAGATTTTTACATGATGGATGGCCGCACGGGTAAGATCCTTTGGAAAGTATCGGAAGTTAATCCCAATGTAGCGTTATTGCCGTGTAATTTTAATTCGCCGGTGTTTATTCGTGATCAAGATGGTGATGGTTTGGATGACCTCATGGTTATTCAAAGTGGTCTGGCCGATGATTCGGTGCATTTAAGGTTATACGATGAAAAGACGGGGCAGGTTTTGGTGGACCGTTATTCACGACAAAGCATCGAGAAGAGCATTGCTGATTTTTTAAAAACAACCACAGATCAAACCTTGATTTTACGCATATGTCAGGGGGAGGTATGCGAAGTCAAATCCGTTGATCGTTCTATTTTTGAGCGATACACCTTTGACGTATTTATGTCTAAAATATTTTTTAATCAAGAAGGCCCCGGGGGGCAGGTGTATGTTATTTCATCCAAATCTGGTCAAATACTTCGTCAGTTTCCAGTTCCATTTGGCCGTGAAAGCTGGAGTGTT
>JAYNJH010000028.1:8195-18223 GCA_038109885.1 Candidatus Margulisiibacteriota bacterium
TTCCGATTTATTTTATTCATCAGGGAATAGAGACGATTATTTATGGAACGGGAGGCGAACGAAAAGATGGCCATTTAGTGGCTCAGAACGCTCAAACCGGTGCGCTTTTATGGCAGATACCTAGTAAATCCAAGGGAATAATTTCATCACCTATTTTATATATGGAAAACAATCAACCCTTTGTTGTATCGAACTCAATGGGAGGCGAGGTATGGAAGGTAAATGCCCTCAGCGGTGAATTGGCCTGGCATAAAGTTATTGGTGCTGAGTACGAAACTTATTCATCACCGGCGGTAATTCAACGCGATGATCGCATTGATATTGTATCGGTATTCGCTTACGGCGTTTGGCCCAAGTATAGTTCGGCCAGTTTGTTTATTTTGGATGGCCATACTGGACAGGTAAACTTTCGCAAGCCGCTGGGGCGATGCAATTCAGCATCCTCGCCTTTGATTGCCGATATGGATAACGATAACCGCGAAGATATTTTAGTAATTACCTGCGTTGATCGTCGGTCACGGCTTTTAATTTTAGACCATGATTATGATGAAATGATAGCTTACCCATTAACCTCTGGCGGGTATTCAACCCCAGTCATTTCTGACATGGACCAAGATTCAAATTTGGATATCTTGGTTCCTCGTTTTCATTTCATGAATCGTTTTGAAATGGTGGCCCCATTTACATCTGGTATTCCTTTAAACTGGAATCAATATCGTGGCCGAAATTGGTCAGGTCAACGTTTGGAAAATTAACGGGCTAAACCGGTTTGGATTTGCCAAAGGTCGCTATAATCACCTGCTTTTAAAATCAATTCATCGTGTGTGCCTTGCTCGGTAATCCGACCCTGGTTTAAAACAAGAATAGCGTCAGCACCACGAATTGTCGACAATCGATGGGCAATAATAAGGGCGGTTTTGCCTTGCGTTAGTTGTTTTAAATTACGTTGGATTGCAGCTTCGGTTTCTGTATCAACGGAACTGGTTGCTTCATCAAATATCATAATGGGGGCCGCTTTTAGAATGGCACGAGCGATGCTAAGTCGCTGGCGTTGCCCACCCGATAACTTAATACCTTTCTCGCCGATCATGCTATCATACCCGTGGGGTGTTGATTCAATAAATCGGTGCAATTCAGCCATTTTTGCAGCGTGAATAATTTGGGGCATGGGTGTGTTTTCAGGAAGCCCATAAGCGATATTTTCACGGATTGTGCCATGAAATAAGTAAATGTCTTGACTAACCAAAGCAATCATTTCACGAAGCTGTGACAAATTGACCTGCTTTATATTTATTCCATTAATTCGTATTTCGCCCTTTGACACATCATAGAATCGTAATAGACACTTTATAATGGACGATTTTCCTGCCCCGGTAAAGCCGGCTAAGCCAACCGTTTGCCCATGTTCAATCGTAAAGTTAAGGTCTTGGAGAACAGATTCCTGCCCATGCCCATAATTAAATGCCACGTGATCAAATTCAATCTTGGTATCATTTTCATTTAATGATAGCGGTGAGGTGGGCGAGGTAATGGTGGGCTGACGTTCCAGAAGTCCCAACAGGCGCATGGCACTAACATTGGCACGTTCGTAGCGGTCAAACAAATCACCCATTTGAGTCAGCGGCCAGAGCAACCGTTGGATCATCATGGAAAACAAAACCAGCTCGCCGATAGTGATAATTCCACTATCAGTAAGTACCCAATAACTGCCCAGTAAAAGTACCCCGGCAAAGCCAAAAGCAATGACCATTCGAATAATAGGAACATAAATTGTCATCCATGAGATGGCTTTTAAATTGGCATTTTTATAATCATTGGATGCGGCCGATACGCGATCCAATTCGAATGATTCTGCGGTAAAGCTTTTAATAACTTGAATTCCCGATAAGTTATTTTCAAATCGGGCTACCATTTCACCAACAGCATGACGAATGGTTTTGTAATAGGGGGAAATAAAGCGTTGATAAAATAAACTGCCAATCATAACAATGGGGACTGGAATGAGTGAAAATAAGGCCAATGGCCAGCACGTGGCGCCCATCACAAATAAAGCAAATCCGCAGAGCACCAGCAATTGAACAATTTCATTGAATACGGTATTCAAAAAGTGTTCCAATTGATTAACATCATCATTTACAATGGCGATTAATTGGCCCAAGCGATGATCTTCAAAGTAGGCCATGTCTTGGTGTTGAAGGTGGTGATACACATGGCATCGAATATCATGTTGCACATGTTGTGCCGTACTCAAAAATTGCGATTGGTACATCCATTGGGTAACCGACTCTAACAAAAAAATAACCGTGGCCAAACCGGAGAGAAATATTGCGGTTTGAATAGGGGTTGCTTGGGGAAGAATCGCAAGAATCCATTGCGGTGGGGTCCCTTGAACCGTATCTATGACCCAAGCCACCAATAGCGGCGGCATTAAATCAAATATTTTATTGGCAACGCTTGAAACAATGCCAAAATAAAAGGCACGCCGATACGGGGTAAGTGCCCATGAAAACGAACGAATGGCATGCCGTGACATTTATGAATCGATCAATTCTTCAATGGGGGCTTGGTGCATAAGGTTAAGGTCATCCAGTTGAGCTTGATCTACTTCACTGGGTGCTTTAGTAAGCGGACAAAAAGCCACCCGATTTTTAGGGAATGCAATGACATCCCGAATTGAGGGGGTATTTAAAATCACCGATACCAATCGATCAATGCCCAGTGCAAGGCCACCGTGAGGCGGGGTCCCATAAGCTAAGGCATCCACGAAGAAACCGAACTTTTGTTGAATTTCTTCATCGCTTAGTTGGAGTAATTTAAAAATTAGGGCTTGTTCCTGTGAGTCATGGATACGAATGCTACCACCACCAATTTCTTGACCATTAATAACAATATCATAAGCTCGGGCGTTGATCCCTAAAATTTCGGTTTCACTCATACCCTCATGAATGGGTTGGGCCGGTTGAGTAAACGGGTGATGAAGGGATGTTAAACCCGCATCCGTTTTTTCAAACAGTGGAAAATCAGTAATCCAGCAACCCGAAAATTCGTTTTCAGGAATTAAGTCAAAGCGTTCAGCCACAACAATTCGAAATTTTCCAAGGACTTGGTTAACGGTTTCAACCGAGGTGTCAGCAACAAATACCATGACATCACCCGGCTTAGCGTTTGTTGCTTCGCGAGCACGGCTCAATTGTTCGTTGCTAAAAAATTGAACAATATTGGATTCAAATTGATTATCTTCCAATACCTTCATCCAGGTCAATCCTTTCCCCCCGCAAGCTTGAATGGTTTTACTTGCCAAATCATTTTGTAACATGTTCTTACTAAGCGAATCGGCCAGACCTGGCAAAGCGAAGCCCTTTATCGCACCGCCGGCATCGATAATATGGTTAAATATTTTGTAACCAGAATTTTTAAAAATCTCTGTTGCATCAACAAAGGCCATACCATAGCGTAAATCTGGTGCATCGGTACCGTATAAATTCATGGCCGTATCATAACTCATTTGAGGGAAGTCATGATTTATTTGAATGCCATTGCTTTCAAATGCGGCTTTAATCAATTGATTGGTGAGGCCAATAATATCATTTTCATCAATAAATGATGCCTCTAAATCCAGCTGGGTAAATTCAGGTTGACGATTGGGCCTTAAATCTTCATCACGAAAACATTTCACAACTTGATAATACCGTTCCAGACCACTCATCATAAGCAACTGTTTAAATAACTGAGGAGATTGGGGAAGGGCAAAGAAAGTATTTTTATGGGTTCGAGAGGGCACTAAATAATCGCGAGCACCCTCGGGGGTGGATTTGGTTAAAAATGGGGTTTCAACATCAAGAAAATCAGCTTGATTTAGAGTGTCACGTAAGGCACGAATCACTTTAGACCGACCAATCATATTGCGTTGCATGGGCAAACGGCGAAGGTCTAAGTAACGGTATTGCAAACGAAGGTCTTCATCAACATCTTGCCCCAGTTTAACACTGGCTTTTTCAGATACCATGAAGGGGGGTGTTTTAGCTTTACTTAATACATCAATGGTGTTGGCAATAACTTCAATCGTGCCAGACACCATACTGGAGTTTATGGTTTCCTTGGATCGCATTTGGACATTGCCAGTGACTTTTATTACATATTCACTTCGCAATGACTTGGACAGTTTATATAACCCTTGATTTAAGTTTTCATCGCAAACCACTTGCATCGTTCCGGAACGGTCCCTTAAGTGAATAAAAAGCAAATGCCCATGGTCACGAGTCGTATCAACCCAACCGGCCAGAGTGACCTCATTATTAATGTTTTGTTCTGTAACATCAGCACAAGACTGACGGTTATTCCATGTAAATTTCATAGGGGTCATTATAAACGATTTAATCTAAGAATTCTAGCCAAGTGACGTTGGAAAGGGTTTGATCCTTTTAAGCTGACACCGTAAAATATAAGTGTGTTCCATTTATCTCGTTTTCAGCAACATCATATCCACTTGGCCGGTGCATGCGAATATACTTGTCTCGGTTGCAATCATGTCAACGTTCATGAGCAAATCGCATTACCCGATACTGCAAAACCGGGCGATTGGCTCAATATTTATGGGGGAGGAATTCATCGTTCTTCGGCACTGACTTCTTTACTCATTAATGCCAAGAAACGTCGTCTTAATGCCCGTCTTTTTGGCAATCATCATTTACTTTTAATGCCACCGAGTGTTTTAGCGGCGGTGGACGAACTGATGATTTGGTGCCCCTCGCCAAGCCGAAAAGAGTTTAATTTTATGGTGAGTGAGCCTCTCTTTAATGAGTTTAAAAAGGCCCTCAATAACAATCGGCAACCCAATGTCACCCTAGTGAACCGGGTTCGGCCGTTAGGTTTTGAGGTGTTGCCGGAATTCTATGATTTATGTGTGGAAGTATCTATGACTGGATTAATTTTATATTTGCCATTGGAGTTTAATCGTGAGCAACGACGCTATATTGATCGATTTAAGCGTGTGCCTGGAATGCGAGTATTAAAACAAGCCAATACGACTTCCGAACACTGCTTTGCAGTTCCGGTTGGCATTAATGGACTTGGCTTCGAGTTTTTTGAGTGGCGAAATGCGCTTCGGCAGTCGTTAAGACAACTGCCGATTTTAGGGCGGATTTTTTAAGCGGTAACGTTGGTGGGGGTGTAAGCCATAATAAATTGGCTAAACCGCTCAATATTATCAATCGTTTGAGCATTATAGGTAGAGGCACGCAACCCGCCAACACTTCGGTGGCCTTTAAGTCCATCAAATCCAGCCGCTTTTGCGCTGGCAATAAAGTCGGCTTCAATGGCCTCATTATGATCCTTTTGACGAAATACCACATTCATTGCTGAACGATCTGTGTCAGGGACAGGGCAATAAAATTGATCACTTGATTCAATGGCATTGTACATCATTTTTGCCTTATGGAAATTGCGTTCTTCCTGAGCGGCTAATCCGCCTTGGTCTAACAAATATTTAAACACCAGGTTTGCCATGTAAATGCCAAATGTGGGGGGAGTGTTGTAAAGTGAATTTGCAGTGGCATGGGATTGGTAATTAAAAAAGACGGGGATCGATTCAGGGGATCGAGCTAGCAAGTCATCTCGAATAATTACAACCGTAACACCCGATGGGCCAATATTTTTTTGAGCACCCGCAAAAATGAGCCCAAAGTCAGCAATATTTAATTGGCGCGATAAGATATCCGAAGACATATCAACGACCAGTGGTGATTTAGCATGAGTTGGGAAGGTTTTGAATTGAGTTCCAAAAATCGTATTGTTCGAGCACATGTATGTGTAGGCGGCTTGGTCGTTAAATATAACATCTGATAAATCTGGGAGTACCAAATGATTTTGATCTTCATTACTTGCGACAATGTTATAATTGTACCCTTTTTTTAATTCGCCAATGGCTTTTTTGGTCCAACTTCCGGTATGGATAACGTCAACCGAGCCGCTCTGTTGTATAAGGTTCATTGGCAACATTGCAAATTGTTGTGATGCGCCCCCTTGTAAAAATAGGACACTGTAATTTTCGGGAATGCAGAGCAATGTTTTTAAGTTTTGAATGGCTTGGCTATGAACTTCATCATATGCTTTGGAGCGGTGAGACATTTCCATAATGGATAACCCCGTTCCCTGATAGTTAAATAAGTCCTGTTGTGCTTCAAGCAGTACTGCTTCAGGGATTGCGGCAGGGCCCGCACTAAAATTTACAATTCGTTCTGTCATAGAATACCTCCAGGTGTAGGTATAATTATAATCTTTGTTATTGGAAAATAAAACACCCTACAAAATGCGGTTAAACGCCAACCCAAATGCTACTACAATCGACTGTGTCTTAGACGTCGAGAAAGCCAGGTAGATTTATGATGGACGTTATGGAACGAATGGTCTCGACGAAAAATTTAGTTAAAAAAATACTTAATTATGCAATTTTAGTTAATCATTGTACGATATTATTCACAAATGAATGGAAATAAAATGAGGTTAGAAAATGAACAATATTAGTACATCAAGGCAACCAATGATGGTTAAATTAGGAAATCTTAAAAAAGATGCAAATCCTCAGACCACAACTTTTTCCCTGCGAGAAACAAATAAAGCAAACGAGTATGCGATTTACGAAGGTGTTGAATCAATACCAACCATACTGTTAGAACGGAGTGAAGCAAATGCGTTGCGTGAAGCTCTTCGGACTGTTTCAACCGCCGTTAGCACTACGCAAATTCATTGGGGTAGGGGCATACCTGGATTTGATTTTAGAATGGATGACATTAATGTTTTGCTCGAGCAAGATTCTTTAACTACTAGGCCAGAATTACCAGAAAATGATTACCCTATTAAAACCCTTGAAGACCATTATTATGAAAATAAAGCATTCTTAGATGAATTGCAAAAATTCTTATTTAACAAAAACCCTAATTTTTGGAGTGATGCTACCATAGCAGAGTCCAATAGTGATTCTCAGACTGAATTAGAATGCGAGGTAGCGCAGATTTTAATATACGGCAGTTACACAAATATATTAGATAAAGCCCAAGCGTTTATCAAGAAAAACCAGGGGGATGAGTTTTTTAATACTTTGAAAACAATATTTGAAACATATCAAGAGAGCTATAACAATGTGAGGATAGCTAAACTGAAACAGGAAGTGGACGTGGCGATTGATATCGTGAAAAATCGTAGGTCTGAAGCATTTGGTTATGATAAAGAATCATTCACAGCAAAGGTGGGGCGAAAAACTGTGGTGCCGCTCGTTGAGTACTTATTTTTTCCTCAGCCTGAAATTATTCATAAATATAAATCTTTTGACAACCAACAGTTGAAATTGATTGTTGAGCATCATCATGAAAGGTACTCACCTGATTACGATCTTCTTGAGCAAAAAATCAGTTGTGTTCTAAATGATCCATTTTCTCAAGATCCAGCAGTTGAGCTTAAAGATCGTTTTAATGATTTAGTTAATTCTAGACTTGCCAAAAGCATTCAGATAATTTTTCAAAATCCCACAAAAACCCAAGTGTTTTCAACGGGAAGTTTAAAGTCGTTCCAACTAAAAGAATACAAAAGTATTACTGATCCAGAGAGTACTAACACATCATCAACAGGTTGCGTAACCTGTTTTGGTTTTAGTGACCCGAGCATTGAGGAGACTTATTACGATATGTTGGAGCAAAACTATGGAATGTTTGTGACGTTGGATTAAAAGACAAATAAAGCACTCATGGAAAGATATCATAATGAAGAACACATTTACAAAGATTTAATGGATTATATATTTCATAAACTGTCAGCATATTATGGCAATGCAGAAGTATACTCAAATTATATTGCAAAACTATTGGCCCATTTGATTGGCTACAAAGCTCATGTCAATGTTTCCATTTTGAAATACCGTAAATATAAGGCCATCAATCAGTTGTAAACCTGACATTAAGCGATGAATAAGTTGGATGCATCACAGTCATAGCTCGGTTCATTAATAAATGTAAAATATTTTTAAATATTGATCGATAACTTGAATTGAAATAAATAATGTTTAAAAATTTTATATTAGGGAATAACCAATTATCCATGAAAATTTTAGGAATTTTATTGATGTTATATGTGTCGGTTGGTATTTATGCAAATGATACCGATCAAAATCGTATCAATAACTTTTTATATGGCCCTTATCTTAATGATCCGCCGGTCCCGATAGTAAGCGTGGATTTAAATGAAATATATCGATCAAATAAGTGTAATAAAGTGGCATTAAAGACCATTTCCGATGGATTTTTAGCCCCGGGGCTTTGGCGAGAGGACGTAGGTGTCGACAATCAACTAAATATTGCAATTTGTGCAAAGCAACAAGTCGCAAATGCCGCAGTATTATTGGAAAAGTTAGTTTATGCAAGTCAAAATGCAACCCTTTTAAATGATGAGAATCGGTTGTTGAAGGGAGTGATTTATAATTCAAGTTACATTTTAGATATAGCTAATACAAATCAGCGGGTATTTCAAGCCATTCCGGATTCACATCCTGACTATGTGCGAATGATCCGTCAGTTGCTACCAAAACGGCCACAATTATTTAATTACATCACCATGCGTTACAAACGTGATCCCTGGGTAACAGACACGTTATTTGATGTGAAGCAAACCTATGACGATATTTATAAGCACATGGCCATTCAATATACAAATTCATTACAGCAACGCAAACGGTTTGTAATGCATAATGGGCTCTTGTATTTGGAGCTTCCATCTGAAAAGCGTAATAACCCGTATTTAGCGTATCATGCATTTATTCAGAATGATTTTGTTTATCCGTTTATTCCGAAGGATATTTTAGCCGTTTTTGATGAAGATGGCACGATCATGGTACCGCGTTACATGACCAAACTCACCATGTTGAAGCAAAATTTAAGTCAAGGATTGGGGCAGTTGTTTGCACCATTTCGTGAGTCCTTTCAAAGCGATGCCATTGAAGACGAAGTGGTACTAGAAATAGAAGATTCACCAACAGGGTCGGTAGCTGAGTCGGAATCATTGCAAAAGCCTGTGACGTTTAAAAATGAACGAACAGTGGTAACGGACATACGAATCATAAACAAAATTGAAAATAAAAAGAAGCGTCGTTTATTAAATTTATGGCGAATTTCACGATATGGTGAAGATGGCCAAATATTTGTGGCAATGTTTCGTCCCAATGGAAAAGAAAACTTAGGCACTATTGTTGTGAAACAAAATGAGCGTTACATGTTTTCTGATTATGCTGCAGTATTTAGTATGGATGGGGATAGCATATGGCGAATCAAAGATGATGGAACATTTTCTTCTAAAACATTCTCATTGGATCATGTCACAAAGTCAGATGCTGGCATTTGGCATTTTCGATTTAGCTGGAAAGGTGTTTATACCACAAATCAATTTGATTTAGTGGAGGAGGGGGGCATGTTAGTAAAGGAGTTTGTGAATTATTATTTTGAATAACGCATGTCTTTTTGGGTGAATGTACTTGAAAAGTATGTTTAAAAAAATGAAAATAGGGAATTTAAATAGTATTAAGTTACGAAAATGGGGGAAAAATGCAAAACATAATACAAAGCACACATAATCCGAATCCTGCACTATTGAGAATAGGTAGCCTTGCTAAAGATATGGGGGTACCCCTAAAGGAAGACTCAGCATCTAATCTAGTGTCAACTATTATGATAAAAATTGGAACGCATATTAAGACTAAAATTGATACAAATGAAGCGCTTTCTCAACAAGATATAAGCGGCATTAATGAACTAATCACCTTATTAAATACCAAAGCAGAAGAGGTCAAAAGTTAGAGAAACGAAGATGGTTTTAATGCCTTAAATGAATTGATAAAGTTTTTTGTAAATTCATTTTTATCAACCCCAGACGTTATTTTGGGCAATATAGATATCGTTATATCTTTATTTGATTGTTTTAAACCTTTTTTGGGCCAAACATAACCAGAATTTATAGCCACTGGCTGACAAGAAATTTTTAACTCATCA
>JAYNJH010000028.1:18233-19594 GCA_038109885.1 Candidatus Margulisiibacteriota bacterium
GTCAAAAGTTCGAGTAACGAAGAGGGTTTTAATGCCTTAACTGAATGGATACAGTTTTTTGGCAATGCATTGGGTCAAAATAGCAAATTATCCTTGAAAAAAATGCAACAGACTGGATCGTTAAATTCAAAACCAAAAACTGAAGTTTTTAACTATAGAGGCACTAAAAAGTATCTAAATTTTGCAAAAACAGTTTATTATAAATTAGAACCTGCATTTACATTGTTAAAAAAAGTGCTCAGCGTCACTGACATTACGTTAAGAGATGGACAATTTTGGGATCAGTCTGATACAAAAATAAATGTGACAGATATAGGTGATAAGTGTATGGAAATTATTGATAGTCTTTCGGAAAGGACTAAAGATTCGGGGCAAAGTTTTGTTATTAGCATTGGACATGACCATTTAAGGGTTATTGAAGTAGGTAGCAATTACAAGATATCCCAACAAGGGGGGCCGGGCAGCACTAATGAAAAGACAATGGATTTGGATGGCTTAACAAACGTTTTAAAAGAATTTTCTCTGTCAGAAGATCAGATTTATGAAAAGTATAAACTACCAAATTCGGAAACAACCAATGGCGAAATAACAATATTGCATAGGTTGCTTCCTCTAATGAAACATTTAAACGGTGAAATATTATTGCGAGCAGATCATAAAAAAGAATATACAAGGGCATTAAGAATTTTTCGTGCTAATGAAATTAAAAAGGAGGGTGATAATGTGAAAATTTGTTGGGAAGATAGGCATGAGGTTTTAAGCATGGGTCAATTCAATCAAAAATATTTAGAATATTATGTGAACAAGCTCCAACAAAAACCTGACTATAAAGCTAGGATTGCAACATTATTAGGGGTTGAAAGGAAACATGAAACGGTAGCCAAGGTAAAAAAATTTATGCGCGACCATGCCTGTTCGAAAACCAACGGGAATTTCCTTTATCATAATTCTTATGACGACATTTTAGATCATCTGGAAACGAATGAAACGTTTTTAAAACCCGAAAATGTTATGAAAATCATTGAAAATTTCCATCAAAAAAAGATAACTTCTTCCAACCCACGGACTATTAAAACCTCTTTACCAATGGATACTGGCGGATATAGCGTTCTCTGGTTTTTTGGTTTTGGTATTTAAATAATCCCAAGGGGGAAATAGCAAGTGAATTTATATAACTTAACCACCGGAGCTTACATTCTACGCACAGGAACACTTAGTTCTATTGGTGCAGATACAAAATCAGAACATGGCGGGGGCTTAGAAGTCAAATATCAAAGCGGATTGACGGAGGCGGCGAGAGTGGCGTTTCATTTAGGTGAACGCACACCAAGTAATGAAAAAACCAATCTCGGCAAAGCCAT
>JAYNJH010000029.1:0-11836 GCA_038109885.1 Candidatus Margulisiibacteriota bacterium
AATAAGGGTAAGTCAGAACGATTAGATGTTACAAATCGTTCTTTGTTAGTTTCTTCCTTTGAACCGATTTTTTCCATTGAACTGATAGCTAATTTGCCAAAATCTTTTATATTTTCATTCTCACTCTTTAATGCTTTTAGTACTAATTCTCTTACCTTTCTTGTTGCTGTGGCATTAACATATTCGTCATGACCATCAACAAAATTAATGAAATTTCCTTCAGCACCTGCTTCTCGTAAACGAACTTTAATTTCATTATTTAGAATTTTTTCTGCACAACTTAATTTCAATAAAATTTCGAGTTTTACATCATCTGTAAATGTTTCTGTCATCAGTAAGCTACTTAAGGTTCGTTCTCGAATATCGTCACTAACGGGGTCTGAGGTCATTGTCTCAAAGAATGCAATTAATTCATTCTTTTTTTCATGCTCTGGCTTTTCATTATTTGGGTTATTATATTCCTCATATACATTGTCGATGAATATTCTTAAAGCCATACTGCCTTCCCTTGTTAATTTACAGCCTTCAATTGTTGGCTTAGATTTATCAGTAAAGCGATGTAATTCAGCTTTGAAATTTGAAAAAAAGTATTCGGTTTCTGATTTTGGGTTGTTTGGATTATTTTCACTTAACGATGTTTTGTACTTTTCGTACAATAATTGTTTAAATTTCTTTTTATCTCTTTTACTTGGATTAAGGCTCATTCTATCCCTAAATCTGAACTTACTTTTTAAGAATCTATGTAAAAGTCTTGTTACTGGTCTAGCCGCCATACTTTCACCCTCATAGCCTCTTTTATCCATTTTAATAAAAGCTTTCATTACTTCTGCCATTCCTATATCGCTTCTTTTTGCCATCGGTTTTTCTACTGTATCAGTGTCATAAACAGTTCTCATCTTAGTCTTTTTTGCATTTCTTAAATTATAATCTTTTGGTTTGACACTAATATCATTTCTCATTTTAGCTGTTAAATTCATTAGGTCTAATTTAGTTAATTTGCTTTGAAATCGTTGTTCTTCTAACGAGGTTAATTTCTTATCCGAGCCTAGAGATTGCTTTTGAACTGGTTGTTGTTTATTGTATTGAATTTCCATAGTATCCCCCATAAATTTTTCTTTATAACGTTGTTATACGCTATAAAGTTACCATACCCTTATGTTTTGTTTCTTAAACATATTTTAATAAATTTATCTACTTTATACTTTTATTAGATAGTGTGATTGAGTGATAATTTAAATTTCTTGGACAACTTCGATAATTTCTGGAATTTCAGACTTTAGTCGATTTTCAATTCCCATTTTAAGTGTCATTGTAGATGATGGGCAAGTACTGCATGCGCCTTGAAGAATTAATGTTACAATACCATTATCATAGCCTTTTAATTCGACATCTCCCCCATCCATTGCTATTGCGGGTCTAATTTCATCATCTAGAATTTCTCTTATTTTAATTTCAATTTCAGATGCATTTTCATTTTTCTTTTGTCGAATATTTTCAACATATTCCATGTTAATTACTTTTTCATTATTTTCTAGATGAGACAAAATACAATCACGAATTTTTTCTAACAGGTTTTCCCATTCAGCTTCTTGTGATTTTGTTACGGATATAAAATTGAATCCGATCATAACAATGTCAATTCCATCAATTTCGAATAGTTTAGATGCAATTGGAGATTCGCTTAATTCTGTGGATTCTTTTTGGAATTCAACTGTGCCTGATTCAAAAAAATGCATGTTTGGTAAAAACTTAACTGCATTAGGGTTGGGTGTTGGACTTGCTGATAATTGAACATGTTTTTTTGTCATAATTTAATCTCCATTTTTTATAGTTTACTCTGTTATTTATGTTTCGAGTAGTTTATTTTATTAATTTCATTCAGTACTAACTTTTTTTTCCATTTTATTTTGAAGTGCAGCTTCAAGTGCTCTCCATATTAAGGTTGCACATTTAACTCGTATCGGAAATTCTTTTACATTTTCGAATAGTGTTAAATGCCCTAATATTTTTTTTGCTTCTTGATTCGTTATTTCTTTGGTAAGTAATGTAATAAATTCATCTTTAATTTGGCTAACTTCTTCAGTTGTTTTGTTAATAACCTGAGTTGTCATCATTGAAGAAACTGATTTAGAAATCGCGCACCCAGTTCCATGGAATCCAATGTCAGTAATTATTTTATCTGAATTTATTTTAATAAATAAATGGAAATCATCGCCACATAAAGGATTTACGCCATGTGCATAATGCGTTGCATTTTCAAGAACTTTAAAGTTTCTTGGATTTTTGTTATGATCAAGCAGTACTTGCTGATATAATTTTTTTAAATTCAAAATCCAAATACCTCTCTTGCTGTGTGTAGTGATTTTATAAATAGATCAATTTCATTTTCATTATTGTATATCCCAAATGATACTCGTGCTGTAGCAGGAACATTAAACCGTTTCATTGTTGGTTGAGCACAATGATGACCTACACGGATTGCAATATTTTCAGTATCTAAAATTGTACCTAAATCATGTGGATGTATCCCATCAATATTAAAAGAAATCGTTGATGATCGTTTTTGCGCGCTTCCAATAATTGATATCCAATCAATTTTTTCCATTTCTTTTAAAGCAATTTTTGTTAAGTTGTCTTCATGTATTTTTATACTGTCGATATTTTTTTCATCTATATAATTTATGGCAGACTTTAATCCAATTGCTTCGACAATCGGAGGTGTTCCTGCTTCAAATTTTAATGGTGCTTGTGTGAAAGTTGTTCCTTCTTTTTTTACTGTTTCGATCATATCTCCACCAAAAGTTATTGGTTGCATTTGTTCTAATATTGAATCGGATGCATAACAAATTCCTATTCCTGTAGGGCCATACATTTTATGACCTGAAAAACAATAGAAATCTGGATCTAAATCTTGGATATTTACTTTCTGATGAGCTATTGCTTGTGCCCCATCGATTAAAACTTTTGCGTTATTTTCTTTTGCGAGTTCAATAATTTCTTTGATTGGCAATATTGTTCCTAGTACATTTGAAATATGTGTTACAGCAATAAATGTTGTTTTTTTGTTAATTAATTCTTTGAATTTATTTAAATTGAGTGTGCCGTCATCTTCAATTGGTGCGAATTTTAGGGATATATTATGCTTTTTTGCAAGTTGTTGCCATGGAACAAAGTTCGCATGATGTTCTATTTCTGTGATAATAATTTCATCATTGTCTTTTAGTGTATTTTCTAAGTAACCAAACGCGGCTAAATTTATTGAATCTGTTGTTCCTCGAGTAAAAATAATGTTTTTATCTGACTTTGAATTGATGAATGTTTGTACACACTTTCTAGCCTGATTATATTCTTCTGTTGATTTAACACTTAAATCATAAATTCCACGGTGAACTGTTCCGTAATTTTTCTGATAGAACTCTGTAATTGTATTGATAACTTTATGTGGTTTATGTGTTGTTGCTCCTGAATCTAGATACACTAAATTTGGGTATTCATCAAATATAGGGAAATCTTTTTTAACATTCATAAGATTTGATTTAGTATCGAATGTATATTTTTTTGGTGTTTTTGGAATTCCTCTTTATTAAAAATCTCTTCAATAAATCCATTAAGAACTATCTTTCGGCTGGATAAACGATCTAGTCCTCTGCTCATTAGATATAATACTTCATGTTCGTTTATGTCACCTGTGGTTGAGCCATGTGTGCATCTAACATCGTCTGCATCAATGAATAATTGAGGTCTTGAATATACATTTGCATACTCATCAAGTAAAATGTTTTGATTTAACTGATATGAGTTTGTTAATTGAGCTTTAGGACAGACTGTTACTTTTCCATTATATTCAAGTATTGCATCTTCTTTTACCATGGATTTGAATAGTTGATGGGATTCACTATTTTCAGTGTCGTGATAAATATGAGTGTTGTAATAGCATGCTTGCTTTCGTTCATTAATTGCTAATCCGTGTAGGGTTGCATTTGAATTTTCTCCATTAATAAAGATCCTGTTTTGAAACCTTGAATTATGACTTAGGTAAGTTTGATTAATACTAAAGAAATTACAGTTTTCGTCTAATGAGCCATCGACAAAATCCAATATCTTACCTTGGTTATTTTCATTAAAATCACAAACTGTTATTTTACTGTTTTTATTTAAAATTACATTCATATACGATGTTAAACACGCATTATTTTGACTAATAAAATGACGTTGAATTTCGTTTGATGTGTGCTCTGAACATTCAATTTCAATTGAATGGCTTGTAAATGTTTCTGATGTAGACTCATAGATTAAATGAATCGGGTTACTGTTTTCAATGAATTTTATCTTGTAGCTTTCTGAATTAGCTATCGCTAAGTGAATAAAATTATTTTTTGTTTTTCGTGGGGAAATTTTATGATGTGTAATAGTTACATTGTCGGGCAATTTATGATTTATTAGTTTTCCATTTAAAAAATAGATGTAAAAATCATATGAAATTTGTTTTTCTTTACTTTCAATATTTGTTTTGTAATTTTGTGATGTTAGTTTGTTAATATCGTAATATAACCAATCTTCATCTTTTTCAGATGGTCCAGTTAATTGTTGCAGTTCAAATAGTTTATCAATTGTAATCGTCATGATTATGCTTTAGTAGATAATAAATGGTCGTAGCCTTTCATATCCAATTCTTTGGCTAACTCTTTATTTCCTGTTTGAACAATTTTTCCATCAATCATTATATGTACGTAATCTGGCTCAATATAATCAAGTAACCGTTGATAATGTGTGATCAGTAAAAATGTATTGTTTTCGGATTTTAATTTATTTACAGCTTCAGAAACTTGTTTTAAAGCGTCGATATCTAGTCCAGAATCTGTTTCGTCTAATATTGCAACACTTGGGTTAAGTACAGCCAATTGTAATATTTCATTTCGTTTCTTTTCGCCACCAGAAAATCCATAGTTTAATTCTCGTTCAAGAAACTCTTCTGGAATATTAAGTTGGTTTACTTTTTCTATTAAAAGTTCATTAAACTCCAAAGGGTCACTTTCGTTTTTACCATGATGTTTTTGTTTTGCATTGTAAGCCATTCTTAAAAATTCGGCATTATTAACACCAGGAATTTCAACGGGGTATTGAAATGCTAAAAATATTCCTTCAAGTGCACGTTGTGTTGCATCGTAGTCTAATACATTTACATTGTTTAACTTTACACTTCCATTAGTAACTTCGTAATTTTCGTCACCCGCTATTATTTTTGAGAGCGTTGATTTTCCAGACCCATTTGGCCCCATAATTGCATGAACTTTTCCTTTTTCGAGTGTAAGGTTAAATCCTTTGATTATTTCTAAATCTTCATCGATAAGTTTGGCTTCTAGATTTTTAATTTCTAACATTTTTTCTCCCTTCTTTATCCAACTGAATGTTCTAATTGCAGACTTAATAATTGATTTGCTTCCAGAGCAAATTCATCTGGTAATTTGTCAAAAACATCTTGGCAAAAACCACTGACAATTGTTGCTAATGCATCATCAAGCGAAATTCCTCGACTCATCAGATAAAATAGTTGCTCCTCCCCTACTTTTGATGTTGATGCTTCATGCTCAAATTTTGTCTTATTGTTTTTAATCGTGATATAAGGGACTGTATTTGCGCTGCACTTATCCCCGATCAACATAGAATCACATTGCGTGTAATTTCGAGCGTTTTTCGCAGATTTATTTGCTTGGACAAGACCTCTGTATGTGTTTTTCGATTTGCCAGCAGAAATACCTTTTGAAATGATTGTGCTTTTGGTGTTTTTACCAATATGAATCATTTTACTTCCGGTATCTGCTTGTTGAAAATGATTTGTTAAGGCGACTGAATAGAACTCGCCAATTGATTCATCGCCAATGAGCAAACAGCTTGGGTATTTCCAAGTGATTGCAGAACCTGTTTCGATTTGGGTCCAAGAAATTTTTGATTTTTTTCCTAAGCATTTACCTCTCTTAGTGACAAAATTATAAATGCCGCCCTTCCCTGTTTCTTTGTCTCCTGGATACCAATTTTGTACGGTTGAATATTTAATTTCTGCATTGTCTAAAACAACTAATTCTACAACGGCGGCATGGAGTTGATTATTATCAAACTTGGGGGCGGTACATCCTTCAAGATAAGAAACATAAGCATCTTCTTCACAAATAATTAAGGTTCGTTCGAATTGCCCAGTATTTTCTTCGTTTATTCGAAAATAAGTTGAAAGTTCCATAGGGCTTTTAACCCCTTTGGGAACATAAACAAATGATCCATCAGTAAATACTGCTGAATTTAAAGCTGCAAAAAAGTTATCTGTGTAAGGTACAACAGAGCCGAGATATTTTTTAATTAAATCAGGGTAATCAACAATGGCTTCTGAAATAGAACAAAATATTACGCCATGTTGTTTTAATTTTTCTTTATAAGTTGTTGCAACGGATACTGAATCAAAGACGGCATCTACGGCAACGCCTGCCAATTGCTTTTGCTCGATTAATGGAATACCAAGCTTTTCAAAAGCATGTTTTAATTCTGGGTCAATCTCATCTAAACTTTTGGGTTTATCACTAAGTGATTTTGGTGCGGCATAATAATGGGCATCTTGATAATCTAATTCAGGATATTCACATAAAAGCCAGTGTGGTTCTTTCATTTTTTTCCAATGTTCAAACGCTTTGAGTCGAAACTCTAGCATATAATCTGGTTCTTTTTTCTTTGCGGATAGTTTGCGAATAATATCTTCATTCAACCCCTTAGGGAATTTTTCACTTTCGATTTTTGTTTGAAAGCCATATTCGTAGTCTTTATCAACAATGGTTTCTATTGTTTTATCATGATCTTGAAATGTCATAGTTTGCCTCGCATATTTGTTTAGCTCTTCTTCCTTATTAAGTTAATTTACTTATTATATATAAAAAACCCAAGAAAGTTAATGAATTGTATTTTGGTTGTAATCTTTTAGATATAATTTTTTACCCCCCCATATTTATACTCCCTTTTTATCTGCGTTTAAAACAGAACTACTTGATTACTGAACTTGTTTAAGTTTGTTTTTCAAAATATACTTAGTACATGGAACATGATGGTAAAATTGCATTAATAACAGGTGCTTCTCGAGGAATCGGCAAGGCAATTGCGATTCAGCTAGCAAAGTCTGGTGCTCATGTTATATTAAACTATAGACGAAGTAAATCTGAATGTGAACTTGTTGCTCAAGAAATTCAATCATTTGGCGGTAGCGCAACATTGGTTAGAGCTGATGTAGGGAATGAAGATAAAACAAATAAAATGTTTGATTTCATTTCAGATACTTTTGGAAAACTTGATATTTTAATTGCGAATGCTTCATTTGGCATTCCTGGAAATATTATCGATGCATCCAATAAACATTGGGATGTAACTTTTAACTCGACGTCACGTAGTATTTTTCACTGTTCTCTTCGATCAGCTAATTTAATGAAGAATGGCGGTAATATTGTTACAGTTACTAGTTATGGTGGGCAACGTGTGTTGAAGGGATATGGTGTTGTTGGCCCTGCAAAGGCGGCGGTTGAGGGATTAACTCGTTCTTTATCGGTTGAACTTGCAGAACGAAATATTGTTGTAAATGGTGTTATGCCTGGCATAACAGATACTAAATCATTTAGAGCGATTGAAAACTCCGATTCCATAATTAAACAAATTGAAGAAAATACGCCGATGGGACGTTTAGTTACTCCCGAAGATGTTGCTCAAGTTGTTAATTTTTTATGTACTCCAGCGGCTTCGATGATTGTTGGTCAATTTATCATTATTGATGGTGGCGCATTTATCAAAGGTTAGTGGTGTCTTCTTTTCTCGTTATATTTATATTTTTTTTAAATTATATTATTGTGGCTTCAGAACCAATTGAGGTCCCCAGGGAATCTTATTTAACTTTTCAAGAATTCTTGAATGAAAAGTCTTCTGATACGCTTCTAAAGTCGGTTCCTGCCGACTGGTTAGCCTTAACATTTAAACCTCCTTTATTAGGAAAATATAAAATTAATGACTTTACGATTTTATCGATATCAAAATTTACTGGGCCCATTGGAAACGAGCTTTCAAATATAAACCGTTGGCGTTCTCAGATAAATTTAGATCCAATTTATGATTTAAAAAAAGCTGAATTTAAAAAATCTAGTAATTCTAATGTTGTTAAAAGAGAAATTGAAATCTCTAATGGTGATCGAACTCTTTTTATTTTTTGGATTACTGAAAAAGAAACCCACTTTTTTGTGAAAGTAGAAACGCTAAAATCCTTTGATATCAAACGGGTTCGACCGTTTGTTGAAAGTCAATCATGGCAAAATATTTAAAACAATGGGTTCGTGCTTTTGGTGGAATTTACCTTACTGTTTTTCTTTTAGCTTCGTTATTCTTATTGGTCTTATTTGCAACATTTGCACAGGTTGATTTTGGTATCTATGAAGCAAATCAGCGATATTTTTCTTCATGGTTTGTTTGGATGGACTCAATTCCTATTTTCCTTGGAGGATATTCCATAGGTTTACTTCTAGTAGTTAATTTGATTTTATCTCATGCAACAAAATTTAAATTTAAGTTTAATTATTTAGGTATCTTTCTTATACATTTTGGATTGATTTTATTGATATTTGGTTCTGGAGTTACAAGCTTTTTTGGTCAAGAAATGCAAATTGATATTAAAGAAAAATCCACGAAAAGTTATGTGATTTTTCCGACACTTTTTGAATTTGTGATTATTGATCAATTTTCAAATACCACGAAAGATCTCCTTTATGTATATTCAATTGATCAACTTAAAAAAGGGGTTTCATTTAAAGGGATTGAAATAAAACTAACTCGTTATTATGAAAATGCCATAATTAATCAGCGGGGAATTGAGAGTTTAAAATATTCTCAATTGGGTCAATTTTACAAATTAATTTCACTTCCAAAAACTTATAAAATGGATGAACGAAATGTTCCCGGTTTTGAATTGTCCCTTACAAATAATTCTAGATTGGATTACTTTATTTTTTGGGGAGGATCGTCTATTTATCAGGAATTAAATATTGATGGTCAGAAATATTTGTTTAAATTAAGACCAAAGCGTAAATATTTGCCATTTTCTTTATATTTAAAAGACTTTGTTAAAACAGATTATCAAGGAACAGATACGCCTCAACAGTTTATTTCATATATTAATTTAAATACGTATGAAGGTGAGATTCCATATAAAATTGAAATGAATCACCCATTAAGATATAACGGCTATACTTTTTTTCAATCAAGTTTTACTGAAGATGAAACCACATCTGTATTTCAGGTTGTAAAGAATCCTTCATGGCAAATTCCATATTTATCCTCACTACTTATTGTTATCGGTTTATTTATTCAAATGATAATTTCCATGAAAAGGACTAAACCATGAAACGAATTTTGTTTGCTTTATTTATTTTCTTGTTTTCAATTAAGCTTATGCATATTCCATCTCAGTTTGACTTTAGTGTGGGACGTTTGCCTGTACTTCATGATGGTAGAGTTAAACCAATTGATTCTTTGGCACGACATGAGCTTTTATTAATTCAAGGCCGTTTAGGTTTACCAGATAAATCATCGCCAACCTCTTGGTATTTTAATATGTTAACGCGGCCAGGCTATAGTGCTTCTGATTCCATTATATTAGTTGAACATCCAAAATTATTTGATTCGATTGACCGACGTTATTTAAAACAAAAATACCGTATTTCTGAAATCTTTTTAGATGACAATTTAGAATTGGTTTTTCCATTTATTCAATCTGCCTCAAAACTCGATAAAGAAGAACGTACACCGATTCAACAAGCTTCATATATTTTGTCTCAGCGTTACTCGATGGTTAAAGATATTCGTCAACAATTTTTTCCTTATTATGATAAATCTCAGTTAGCTTTTTGGAATGAAATGATTGCTTTATCCCAATCCTTAAATGATAAAAATCCTCAAGACTCCCCTGAGTTTATTCGGTTTTTGGAATTTTATGATGAATTGGTTAATTATAATTCAACCCTTTTATTTGTTTTTGATGATCAATGGAGAACTTTGACAGAGACGGCTCTTGACCCGATGCAACAGCAACGTAATATTTTATCGAATTATTTATTACTTTCGGATTCGTTTCAAAAATCTGATTTAAATAATGTGAAATTCTACTCTTACAAACTACTTCAGTCTTTTAAAGCGTTTAGTTTAAGTGATTACCTTATTGTTCATCTAGAATATTTTTTTAATATTATTAATCCATTTATTGTTAGTTTATTCATTTACTTTCTTATTGTTCTGATGGTATTTTTTGCTCGTTTTTTTAATTTTGCATCTTTTCCTACTCTAATCAAAGATGCTTGGTTAATTAGTTTGATATTTCATACATTTGGCCTTGTTGCAAGAAGCATTATTTTGGCCCGTCCACCTGTAATCAATCTTTATTCATCGGCTATATTTATTGCTTATGTTGTTTCGTTGATTGGTTATGCGATGTATGCCAAGAATCGTCAACTCTTTTATGCTGGGTACACGAGTGTTTTATCTTTATTAACACTGATTGTTGCATATCATCTATCACTGTCAGGAGATACGCTTGTTGTAATGCAGGCTGTTTTAAATTCTAATTTTTGGCTTTCGACTCACGTTGTTAGTATGACTATTGGATATGCCATTATTTTAATGGCAGGTTTCTTTGCAATTTCTTATATTTTAATGGGTACAATGACGCGTCTTTTAACATCTGATTTTGAAAACAGATTATCTAAATTAGTGTATATTTTTTTAATGATTTCTTTGTTTTTTAATTTTTTGGGAACGGTACTTGGTGGTATTTGGGCCGATCAATCGTGGGGACGTTTTTGGGGATGGGACCCTAAAGAGAATGGCGCAATAATGATTGTATTGTGGATAGCAATTATCTTACATATGAAGTGGGGTAAATTATTATCAAATCGCTGGTTAATGATTTTGACGGTATTTTCAAATATTGTAACGGTTTGGTCATGGAAGGGAACTAATATGCTTGGAATTGGGTTGCATTCCTATGGTTTTACAGAAAAAACTTTTTATTGGCTGATGATCTTTTTTGTAACTCAAATTGCAATAATGGTATTGGCGATGATTCCAAAACATTTATGGTTAAGCTTTTCAAATAATGACAATTAAAAAAGTTTTAGATTATGCTTTTGAAAATCAGAAATCGTTTCAGCAAGATTTATTTAAATGCCTTGAAATTGCTAGTATAAGTACCCTATCCAATCATCATCAAGATATTTTAAATTGTTCTTTTTTAGTGGCAACTCATTTATCTGAAATAGGTTTGTCCAATGTAAAGCAATTTGAAAATTATGGGAACCCTATAATTTATGCTGATAACGGATATGATCCGAGAAAACCAACCGTATTATTTTATGGTCACTATGATGTTCAGCCTGTTGATCCTATTGAGTTATGGGATGCGCCACCGTTTTCACCAATTATAAAGGATGATTATATTTTTGCTAGAGGTGCCTCTGATAATAAAGGGATGTTTTACTCACAAATTAAGGCAGTTGAATCCTATTTGAAAGTTGATGGCGGATGTCCTGTAAATATTAAGTTTGTTATTGAAGGAGAGGAAGAGATTGGTTCAGAAGGTTTGATTCGATTTATTAAAGATAAGCCGGATTTATTATCTCATGATGTTTTACTTGTATCTGATTCGCCAAAGTTTTCAACAGATCAGCCATCTATTTGTAAAAGTATACGTGGGTTGGTTTATTTTGATGTTCAGGTAAAATCTATTTTATCTGATGTTCACTCAGGGCAACTTGGTGGTGGTGTCCCAAAC
>JAYNJH010000029.1:11846-13069 GCA_038109885.1 Candidatus Margulisiibacteriota bacterium
GTCTTCGTGCATTGCATCAATGAAAGATCCATTAACGAACCGTGTTTTAATTCCAGGTTTTTATGATGATGTTGATGAATTTAAATCAACAAAAGATATTCCAGAGTTTCAAACTAAATTGGCTGAGCTCTCAATTCTTTATGGTTTAGGTGAGCATGCCACTTCACGATTTTTTGATCAACTGTGGTTTTTACCCACACTAGATTGCAATGGGATTATTTCAGGATTTGTTGATGAAGGAGCAAAAACTGTAATCCCAAATATGGCCAAATTTAAAATCTCATCTCGACTTGTTTCCTCTCAGTCACCCGAAAAGGTCTCTAAATTAATTTCTAGTTATATTTTAAATTATTTCCCAAGTTCATTTTCTGTTACTGTTAATCTTTTAGGTCCTCATGCAAAACCAATGAATGTTGATATTGATAATATCTATTTTAAATTAGGAATAGATGCGCTCAAAATGACTCATGAATCACCGATACTTATTCAAGGTGAAGGTGGGTCAATTCCTGTTTTAGCTGAGTTTCAGTCTCTTTATTCATCGCCGATTATTTTAATTGGTCTTAACTCTCCAAACGATAATATTCATGCTCCAAATGAACGATTTAAATGCTCTGATTTTATGGATGGGATTCGGCTTTATATTTATTATTTGGATTTGATTTCTAAAAATGCTACTAACTAAGTCCAAGTATATTCAAGGTGTTCAGTGCATAAAACAATTATGGTTATCATCGAAAGATAAAACCCCACATGATATTGATCCATTTCAAGAATTTATTTTTAAGCAAGGTGAAATGATTGGTGAATATGCACGTAATATGTATCCCAATGGTATTCTTGTCAGTGAAAACTTTTCGTTTATTGAAAAAATTAATTTTACAAAGGAATTAGTAAAAAATAAACAAACTATTTTTGAAGGTAGTTTTTTATTTGATCAATGTTTCTGTATGGTTGATATTTTAACTCCATATAAAAATGGTTGGGAGCTAATTGAAATCAAAAGTAGTTCAGGAGTTAAACCAGTTCATATTCATGATTTATCATTTCAAGTTTATATATTAAGATCGTTAGGTATTAATGTGTTAAAGTCTTCGATTGGATATCTTAATACAGAATATGTGCGAAATCAAATCCTTGATATTAATAAATTATTTAAAATTCATGATCTTTATAATGAAGTTCAATTAAATAACTTACAAACACAGCAAAATATTTTGAAA
>JAYNJH010000029.1:13079-15899 GCA_038109885.1 Candidatus Margulisiibacteriota bacterium
ATATACCTATAGGTCCTTATTGTAATTCACCCTATGCTTGCCAATTTAAGTCAAGGTGCTGGAGCGGCATTTCTTCTCCATCTGTTTTTGATGTTGTTGACTTACCTATTCAAAGAAAATTTGAATATTTTTTTTCAAATAAAATTCAGATAGATAATTTAGAGGTTTCGGATTTTAATCATGTTAAACAAAAGCGGCAAATCGCCTGTGAATTGGAATCCTTGGATTTTGTTAATTTATCTAAATTAAGATCTTTCATAAAAGGTGTGTCAGGCCCTATTTCCTTTTTAGACTTCGAATCATTTCAAATGCCAATTCCACCTTTTGATGGCCTATCTCCATATGAATCCATTCCATTTATGTTTTCAGTTCATGTTTTAGATAATAATCACCTTATTGATAATCAGTTTATTGCATCTCCAAATGTAGACCCTCGTTTAGAGGTCATTAAATCGCTTTTGTCACTTTTGCCTGCCAATGGTTCAATTCTTGTTTTCAATAAATCATCTGAATTGAATATTTTAGATCGCTTAATTCTTTATGCTCCATCGTACTCTGAACAGATTTTATCTTTAAAATATCGTTTAGTTGACTTGCAGCTACCGTTTAAGCACCAATGGTTATATATGAGGGCTTTCAATGGTAGTTGTTCAATTAAATCGATTTTACCAGCGATTGATCCATCGTATTCTTATGATGCATTAGAAGTTTCCTCTGGTCGACTAATTAATATGTTTTATAAACAATATTTAAAATCATCAGATAAAACTATAGTTGATAAATTAAAAGCTTATGTAAAGTTAGATACTTATTCAATGGTTGTAATTTATAAATTTATTAGCCGTATTATTGGTTAAGTGTTTTCAGCACTTTCATTATTTTCAACAGATTCTGGCATAATTATTTCTAAAACCTCATCTTGGTCTTCCAGTAATTGATTTAAATAACTGTTTAAAGTCATTAATTGATAATCAACTTCATTGTATTTGGTATCAATCCACCGCCGTATAAAACGATCTAATTTACTTTCAATAATTGCGAATCGCTTTATTTGAAGAACCCCTCGGTCTTGATAGTTTGATAATTTATAAACCCAAATTCCGCCAGACGCATTTTTACTTTCTACCACTCGAACTTCGATTAAAGACTTTGGTATATACTCAGTAATTTCGTATGTGACTGTCTTGCCAAGTGAATAAAATTCACGCCACTTTGTGTAGCCTTTATCATTGGTGCCGAGCATTTCAATTGATTTTAGGTTTGGTTTCCAAAGTGGATAATTTTCAATATCTAAAATTGCAGTCCAGATTAGATCTTTACTTGCATCAAATGATTTTGATTGTCCAATGGATACACGTTCAGGAAGCGTTCCGCCAAGATAATATGCAAAGCCAATTCCTGTAAATAAAGACGTAACAATAAAAGCAAAAATTAATAAAAGAGTTTTTAATTTGTTCATAAAATTATGATACTACATTTTTTCAGGGCTTGATATACCTAATATATTTAAGCAATGTTGAATAATTGACTTTTGAATCTTTATGATTTCTAATCGTGGCTGATGTACCTTGTTATCATAAATGATTTGATTTTCTTTATAAAAGGAATGGAATGATTTGCAGTTCTGATATAAAAAGTGGGTTAGTTTATATGGTTCAAGTGATATTGCAGCATCTTTCAAAACATCATAATATCGACTTCCCGATATAATTAACTGCCGATCTTTATTATTTAATGGGCCATCAATTAGCTCAAGGTCATTTGTTTTTAATAATATATTGCAAATTCTGGCATGTGCATATTGGATATAATAAACTGGGTTTGACATATTTTTTTCTTTTGCTGCATCGAGATCAAAATCAAGATGTAGCTCGGGTTTCTTTTCGATTAAAAAATATCGAGTGGCATCTGCCCCTATTTCATCGATGACTTCTTCGAGCTCGATTAAGTCTCCGGTTCTTTTTGACATTCGTATGGGTTCTCCATTTTTGAAAAGATTTACCAGTTGTCCAAGAATAACTTTGAACTCAACCGGAGTTTGTTGAGCTTTAATGACGGAACTTATTCGTTCAATGTAGCCATGATGGTCTGCCCCCCAAATATTGATAATCGAATTATAGCCTCTTTTAATCTTGTTTAAGTGATAAACAATATCTGCAGCGAAATAGGTTAAGTCTCCATTTTCTTTTTTAATCACTCGGTCTTTATCGTCGTTAAATTTTGTTGTTTGGAACCACACGGCACCATCTTTTTCAATAATGTAATCACTAAATTCTTGCTTAATGATATTTAATATATTTTCGTTATGAAGTTTTGATTCCTTAAACCATGAATCAAAATAACAATTTAATTTTTTAAGTGTATTTTTTTGATAATTTAACACATAATCAATGTTAGTTTGACCATTATTGATATTGTCAATTAGATTTTGAATAAAGTGTCCGCCATAGCCATTTTCTGGAACCGGATTATTTTCTTTTTTTGCATTTACACTTTCATTAAAAATATTGATTTGATTTCCAGCATCATTAATATAAAACTCATTTTGGACATCTATGCCAACAGTTTTCAATAAACGAAATAGGCAGTCTCCAATAACTGCCCAACGACCATGTCCAATATGAAGGGGGCCCGTTGGATTCGCTGAAACATATTCTAATAAAACCTTTCCTTTTATTTCAGCTTGTAAGGGATTATTTAAAAAAGTTAAATAATATTTGAAAAGAGCATCATTATTAATTTTAATATTAATAAATCCATTTAAACTTTCGCATTCTATAATATCATTATTATTTAAAATAATAACAATGTCTTCAGAAA
>JAYNJH010000029.1:15909-16870 GCA_038109885.1 Candidatus Margulisiibacteriota bacterium
GTTTTAGTTTTTTTGCAAGCTTGAACGCTATATTTATTGAAAAATCACCATGACCTTCATTTTTAGGTATGGTGATTTCAATGTCATCAAAAAAATTTGAGTTTTTTAAATTGTTTTCTATTTCATTTTTTACAAATTGATGTAGAGACATTATGCATTTGATGCTCTAAACAATAGTGTAATTAATTCAGCACGAGTAATTTCTTGTTTTGGATTTAACTTGCTAGATGGTGAAATTAATTTATAATCATAGGCTTTGCGAATATTTTTAGTTGCCCATTTGTATTTCGAAATATCTTGAAATGGTAGTGAAGTATTAGAAGCGTTTTCTTTATCTGGCAGTAACCTTGAAGCAACAATTAAGGCTTGGATACGCGTTACATTACTATTTTTATCATATGTTGTTTTTGACATGCCCTTCATTAATTTATTTTTAGTAACGGCTTGAATGTAAGCGTAATCTTTATCATTTTTAGAAACATCGGAAAATGTTAAGTCTTGAGCCCCAACTTTAGTTTTGAGATCATTAATTTTAACTAAATACTTTGCTAAATCCGCACGGCTTATTTTTGCATTTGGATCAAAGTTTGATGTGTTATCTAATTTTCCACTGGCTTTTAACTTGTTTGCAATATCTTTAACCCAATGGTTTTTAAGATCTTGAAATTCTTCAATTACTGGTTGTTTAACTATTACTGGTTCTTTTCTTGGGTTTAATGAGACATCTTTAATGAATTTTTGATTTAGGAATGTAACCACAATCTGATCTTGATTTAATGGCAAAAGAAAATCAAATGAACCATCTGAATTCGCTGAAACTTTTCTGTAATTGATTGTAAAAGGAACATCTTGATTGATTTTACCAAAAATCTTTTTTGTTGTTTTCGAAACCTGTTTTACCTCATTTATATTAACTTGAACTTGATTGGATTTTTTTAATACTTTGATTTCACTTTGGGAT
>JAYNJH010000029.1:16880-18298 GCA_038109885.1 Candidatus Margulisiibacteriota bacterium
TGTTAATTCCTTAGCGATTGCGTTTTCAAATAGTTTTATTTTAGAAGCTATTCTAACAAAATCAGCATTAGTCATCGTTTTCCGTATGCTTTTTAAATCATTTTTATTAATTAGTTGTTGATCAAAACCGATAACTAAATAATTATAAAACCATGCGTTTTTATATTCTTTAAGAGCAGGATAGTTTATTCCTGAAGGTACCAAATTCAAAGCTTTAGATATTGAAGCTAAAAACGTTGTTTTGGCCATAGTTTCAAATTCATTGAAGTCCCCGTTGTCATTAAGGTTGAAAACCTTAGAGTTTACTAGGTTTTGTATTGCAGAACTATGATTTTTTATTTTCTCAGCATTTAAAATTGAAATGGTTTCAGTTGATGGATTTATATTTATTTTGTCTAGAAAATAAGCCACCTCTGATTTTTGCAATGCATTTTGAAGTGGGAGTTGTTTAAATCTATTGGAAGTGAAATTTGTATTTATAAATGCCAACTGACGCTGACTTAAAACCTCGTCTTTAGAATCTTTAAGTTTAATAACCTCACGTTCAAGAATAATTCGATCTTCATTAATTAAAAACTCAATGATAATGTTTTGCTTGCCTAATTGTGATAGTTTTAAAGATTTATCAAATTGATAATTTTTTAATTGAATCTCTTCACTGTTAATCTTTACTCTGATTTCTTTTGTTACTTGTCCTTTGATTCTTAAAGAATCATTAATTGTAATTGTGTTTTTTTTTGGTTCGTCTAAATATATTTTGTTTTTATATTGTTTAGGGATTGACGTAAAATCAGCACCTGTAACATAAAAGCTAATTAAAAAAAGTGTTAATATAATTTTCATGTGCTTCTCCATGGTGGTGCCGCGAGGCGGATTCGAACCACCGACACGGGGATTTTCAGTCCCCTGCTCTACCAACTGAGCTATCGCGGCAAAATATTAACTTATATTAAATAACTTTTAGAATTGTTTCAAATTATTTTTCAAGATCTATTGAAATTTATATTCTCTCTATTGTAAAATCATAATCATCTAATATGCCGGTGTAGCTCAGTTGGTAGAGCAACTGACTTGTAATCAGTAGGTCGTAGGTTCAATTCCTATCGCCGGCTCCATTTTTAATTTCTTTTCACTTTTATAGTTCTTTTGTTAAACTCGACCCTATGGTTATAATTTGTGTAGCTTTAGAGAAAGAACTACCCTCGAGTTTCAAACAAAAGCATTCCATTTATTGGACTCGTTTACGGGAATTAAAATCTGGTTCAGTTGAAAAATTTAAACATCTTCCTTTTTTGATTGTTATTACTGGTGTTGGTAAATCTACCCATATTTCATGGTTAATTGATCAGTTTTCTCCCATTGAAATTATTAATATTGGTACGGCTGGATCTACAAGTCTTAATAAAGCCGTCTGGTGT
>JAYNJH010000030.1:0-1258 GCA_038109885.1 Candidatus Margulisiibacteriota bacterium
TTAAACCGCTCTTCTGACAAGTGATCAACGATAACTACCGTTGGCTTTGCATCATTAAAAATATAATTTAATTGATCTTCACCCGCCGTTGGATAAATGGGAACTGAGACACAACCAGACAATTGAATGCCTAAATCTGATATTGCCCATTGCCAACAATTAGTTGCCCAAATCACAACATTTTGATTTGGCTGAACAATCGAGCTTAGATAATTCGAAAATCGCTCGGCCGATAATGCCATTTGCATGTAAGAAATCGCCACATATTGATCATTATCTAAATAATTTAATGCCGGCTCATCTGCCCGGTTAACCACCTGTTTATAAATGATATCTAAAACACTATTCACAAAATTACTCCTATTATTATATTGAAATTTTATTAAATTTTATGTATTTTAAATCAATGGCTCATTTATAGCCTTTTCCCTGACGCAGGTTGCTTACTTAAAACGGAGAGCTTCCCACTCGTTGATGTTTTAACAGCAACCTGTCCTTCAAAAAACATAATTGAAAATTCACCTATTATTATACACAAAAAAATAATCTTATGCCTGATTGATTTGATCAAAATAATTGATCAATGATAGGATTAAATCGGATGAAAACATGGCTCATATTTTTCACATTACTAATCACCAAACTCACTATCGCTCACCCTTTGGTAAGCATTAATCTATCCACATCATCCCCTCGACAAGGCGATGCAATATGGGTAAAGATAAAAACCAGCAAGACACTAAAATCAGGAGTAATCACACTCGGGAAAAAACGATTCAAGTTATTTAACAAAAATAATTCAAAACAAGATCTTCTTAGCTGTATTGGGGTAAGCCGTTACGCCAACCCAAAAAAAACACGCATTAACTTTTCATTTACATTTTCTGATAACAGTCAATATCAAACCAGTCTACCGATCCAAATTATTAACGCTCAATTTAAAAAAGAACACATTACACTAAAGCCAAAAAAATACAAACTAAGCCAAGATCAACCATCACGAACAAATGAAAATAAAATTATTGGGAAGAAGTTTAATGTCATTTCGCAAAAAAAAGCTTATTCCGGCCCATTTATATGGCCGGTTAAGGGGCGCTTCACATCGGAATTTGGAACTCAACGAGTCTATAATAATAAGCCCGGCTGGAAACATTCAGGAATTGATATTTCAGCAACAAAAGGGGCCCCCATTCAAGCCGCTCAAAATGGAAAAGTTATTTTAGCCAATGTATATGTTGATGAAAACCAAGGCATCGCT
>JAYNJH010000030.1:1268-18172 GCA_038109885.1 Candidatus Margulisiibacteriota bacterium
CAATACCGTCATGATTGATCATGGAATGGGGATTATATCAATTTACAATCACCTCGATGAAATCAAAGTTAAAAGCAATGATAACGTTACAAAAGGAACCACCATTGGTACGGTTGGGTCCACCGGGGTTGCCACAGGAGATCACCTACACTTTGGAATTAGTGTGCAATCCATCCGAATAAACCCAAGGACATGGCTTGAAAACACATCTAAAGTTTCAATTTAGAATTGGCATCACACTGCTTTTAAGCACTGTAATTTTAAACCAAAAGGCTTTAGCCAAGACCATAAATTACACTGGGGACTATAAAAATAATCCCGTAACAGTTCAATATACATTTTCAGAAACATCAGAAGAAAACATCATCACATCCATAATCATGGCTGAAAATTTTTATGAAAAAAATACAACACACCTTAAAAATAAGCAGCTCCATAAAATGATTCAATACACCCAAAATGAAATTGATAATGAATTTTTTGATTGGCAAGTTTTCAAGTCAAATGGCAACTATCTAATTACATTTTATAATAAAAAGTTTAATGAATACTTTCGAACCACCATTGATTCCAGTCGAAACCCAATGTCACTTCAAGGATTAATTTATTTGATTCAAAAGGATTCTTTATACCTTAATAAATTTTTAAAAATAAATTTAATTACCCCTTGGAAGTCAATTATTCCAATTAAGTTCTATGTAAAAAAAGAAACGGTATTGCAAATGAACAGTAGCACCATTCCAATCTACGTAATTGATATGGAGATTGATTTCTTTTTTAGTCAGTTTTTACCAAAAACAACCATTTGGGTAACAAAACTAAAACCTCATATTTTATTAAAACAATCTGGATTTAATGGCAACTACACCATTACGAATATTGAAACCGTTCTAACCCCACAACATTTCTTAGATAACTAAATACTAAAAGCAGCCCATATAGCAAAATAAACAAACCATTGGACCCATCGAAGATACCAATCAATAAAAAGGCACTTCCCAAAGTTAAATACCTAAGTGACGCCTTCATTCCCAATAAATACAGGCCAATAAGAATGCATGGCAAAATAAATATGAATGTGGGAAACAAATAAAAATAAACGCCTGATAGGACCAACCATGGTGCACTACGATACGATTTCGGGACAAATGGGGGCCAAGAAATACCAACCAACCATATCAAAATACCAATAAGCAAATCAAAATCAAATGCCAAATAATCAATAACCAACACCATAATGGCATAGCCACGAGCAAATTCAAGGAATACATACCCAAGAAATATAAATAAAAAATAGGCCGCACGAGCATTTTTAAGTTCAAGCTTAAACGGCAAGATCAACTCTAATTTACGATATCCCCAATAAAGCGGCATCCACCCCAGCACAAAACACACAATATAAAGAAGCGTCTGGTCAAGCATTAAGCTAAATGCAATTCAAAAGCATCATGCAGTGCCTGAACTGCCTGATCTGCTTGCTCACTTGAAATCGCACATGACACTTTAATTTCAGACGTTGTAATCAATTGAATATTAACGCCACATTCGCCCAAAGTTCGAAACATTTTTGCAGCAACCCCTGGCTTAGAAATCATACCAACGCCAACAATGGATATCTTTACTATATCGGTATCACCATCGACACGCTCAGCACCCAGCTCGTCCATCATAGCTTCTGTAATTTTTCGAGCATCAATGTAATCATCTTCCGAGACCGTAAACGTAATATTATTTGTGGCATTTTGTTGCTCATTACTTTGAATAATCATGTCAATATTCACGTTATTTTCACCCAACTTAGTAAACAATTTTCCTGCAACGCCTGGGGCATCAGAAACACCAACAATCGATAACTTTGCCTCATCTCGTTTTAATGCAATACCCGTAACTGATCGATTTAATTCCATCGCTTTTCGCTCCTTTATTCTTGTTCCTTCATTGCGTGAAAAAGATGATCTAACATGCAACGTAATATTATTTTCCTTGGCACACTCAACTGCACGGGGGTGCAAAACCTGAGCCCCCATAGACGCCAATTCAAGCATTTCATCATAAGAGACTTCAGCTAATTTGGACGCCGTGGTTACTTTACGAGGATCTGTCGTGTAAACGCCATCAACATCAGTATAAATATCACATTCTTCAACATTTAAGGCCGCCGCCAAAACAACCGCCGATGTATCCGATCCCCCACGACCTATGGTCGTCACATCATTATATTCTGAGACACCTTGAAACCCAGTCACAACAACTACCTTATTCTGGTCAAGCTCAGATTTTATTCGGTCGGGTTTTACATTAACAATTTTTGCTCGTTTGTGGCCATTACTTGTAAAAATGCCGGCTTGTGCTCCATTAAGAGAAATCGCCTGACCACCTTTTTCAATAATAGACATACTTAACAACGCCGCCGAAACATTTTCACCGGTTGAAATTAAAGCATCATATTCACGAGGTGCTGGAGCACTCGAAATTTTGGATGATAATTCAACCAATTGATCCGTCGTATGCCCCATGGCAGATACCACCACCACATGTTGGCAATTCGGCTCACTTAAAATACGATCAGCAATGGCCTGTATTTTTTCAACAGAACCAACCGATGTACCACCAAATTTATAAACCTTGATTGTCATTGCTAATACAATATGGTAAAGGCTTCCAAGCAATTCGTACAGTCTTTTTCAAAAATGATCACCACTCGCTCAACAACAGCATGATCCGGCCCATGGTGAAACCAGGCCATAATGTCATTCAAAGATGCCATAGGCCCTTGAACCAATGCCTCAACCGTGCCATCCAAATTATTTTTAACCCAACCAGTCACCCCCAGCCGACACGCCTCTTCTAACGTTGATTTTCGATAGAATACCCCTTGCACTTGGCCATAAATTTTGACATAAATTTCTTTCATCGTGATATCCACCCATATGAATTTAAATAATTTAAGAACGATTCATTATCAAGACTTAAAGGTGGTAAATACGAACTAACATACGTTCGATCCCAATAACGTCCCGAAAAAAGTGGCGCCAATTGATATTCGTACAGATCAATTTTAATGTATTTTGGTGGGACATCTTGAAATGGATTACTTGCCATTAAAGCTAAAATTTCAGCATCATTTTGCAACAATTTATAAACCAAGTGCACCAACCATGGATGTTGCTGATAGCTCCCCATAGCTGCGAACCAAATTTGCCAATCCAATCGTGGTTGGTACGGTGCAATAATTGGGTGTGGACGTAAAACATCGCCCGGCTTTGCAACAAACTCATACGGTTGCCATTGATCTGAATTTAAATCATGGGTACCCATAATAATGCATTCATAACGTTTTTTACCCACACTCCCAAATGCGCCATAAGAATTCACCAAATGAAATGGATCATAAGATGAATTCATTCGCTGACGTGAAGAAAAAAAGTTTTTAATTGGATTAATACTTAATATTCCAATCGTCACTGCCAATAAAACCAAGACCAGCTGTGTTGAAAATGCATACAGACCAAAATGATGTTCAATCGGCATGGATTTCAACCAAGACGCAGGAAGAATTCGGCGCCAGATTCGATCATCAAAACAAGGAATACACAAAACAAGTGTGAGCCAATTCAACCACGACAAATTTCCAGAAATAATTAATATCAATTGGAACACAGACGTAAAAATGCCAGCAATCATTCGAAAAGGGGCCGTTAAAAGTAAGCCAATGGGAACCAGTAACTCAACAAAATGATTAAATAAAACCCCACCTTTTAACATCCACTTTGGCAAGGCATGAAACAGTGGACTTAAAGGATTGGGTAGCGGTTGAGTTTCAAAGTGATATATCAAAGCCGTTAAATCCTTCCATGAAGCATCCCCACGAAGTTTAATTAAGCCGGCACCAAACATATTTCGAAACAAAATCCAAACCAATAAAAACATAATAATTTTGGGTGGCGGATGATCGATCGGAAAAAAGTTAAGGTTAAAAAACGGATACAAAAAGATAGCTAAAAAACCAGTCTCCAAAAGTAAAGATTCCCAACCAAACCCATAAAACACTTGACCAACATGTACAAACGATAAGTAAATGACCCACAAAACAAACAAACTAACCCCGTTAGATAAGCCAAATAAAACCGCCGTCGATAAGATCACACCTAAGAAAGCCAGGATTGCCATAAAATGATCAGAAATATTTATAAGGAAAACGGTTGGCAAAGACCAAAACGCTTTAATTCCACTGCCATACGTTGCTGTGACACGCTCCAAAAACAAATGTGCCGGCAATAACCCTTGTCGACCAAACAGGCCTTTAAATTGGAATAAAACACCCAAAAAAGCCACCAAATAAATTAAGCCCAATGCACGCAAAAATATAAAGCGTGTCAGCCAAAATTCCTGATCATACCATAGTGAAAAGACAACGCCTAAAGATCGGCTAAAATTCGTAAGGGTTTCCATCATTATTACGTCTTTAAAAAATAAATTCCATATAAAATCGGGGCTAATTTAATCACAACTTAAGTATAATTGAAATCATAATGTTTTTTCAAAAAACTGATCATTCAATGCAGTTTAATACATTAAATATTTTCAATACAATAGAAATTAAAATTCCTACGATACTAATAGTGAAGAGGCTACAAAAGGGAGGGAGAAGATGGCTAGAAAGATTAATGGACCATTTGGTGATGTCAGTATCTACACACACGGCCAGCAAGGATCGACAACAACCAATGAAGATGTTTTTTTCAACTTAATTCATAGTGAAATGAATCTTTATGCCGATGAATTTTCTTCCGCCCAAAGGACACGAATTGTTGATAAAATTACGCAACTAGGCAAAGCAAAAAAATCAACACCATCAACGCGAGAGGAAACACAAAATCTCGATCCATTTATTGACATTTTGGGTCCAAGCGGCTTCCAAAACAAGCTTTATTGATGATGATGGGGACATCCCCCAATTCGTCCCCGTCAGAATCAATTTAAAGCAAATTACCCCACTGTAATTGGAATAGAAATCGGAAGGTCAGGCAACCATTTCTCATCGGAGCAGATCGGCAATCGCAATTCAACAACTGATACCGTTTTATCAATTGAAATACGACCCTCAACACGCACAATACCAGTTGCAGACTGAAAAATTTGATCATCAAAGGAAACACGCCTTGATATTAAAGGATCAAATTTAAATGATAACCATTTTGCCTGAGAATCATTTTTAATTTCAAATGGATAAATGCAGATTAAATAATGATCAATAAGCATATCAAAATAAACCAACACCACCCCCGAAGATAACCGATTGGCCTTTGCCATCTGAACAAATAACATTGATTGATTCGCATTAAGTTCTTGCCAATACTCATAAACAGAGCACCAATACGTTTCAACCCCCGCATTGGCATTAAATACGGTGGCTAAAAAAGCATTCAATGTCGACAAGCCATACTGAAAATACTTAGGGTCATTCACCAAACGTGTCATTTTAAAGGCAATATCAATAAATCGCCCATTGGCAGAGGGCTCAGAACGGTCAAAAATATCCTTAATACGGGAAATTGGTGTCGCATGATTCAATTGCGAAAACCAAACCCCACCCTGACCATAGTCATAGAAAGTATCCATTAAAAATGACCATAATCGGACGGCATTCGGCACATCTTCACAAGCTAAGGTAGCATCCAACAAAAAAACCACATCATCCACATAAACCCGATCCTTTTTTTGATCAAAACTTTGCAACAAATACGTTTTAAGCTCATCTGCTAAGGAAAGCCAGTCAGGACGATTAAACGCTCGCCCTGCAATAACAAGCGCTTTACAAAGTAACGCATTGGCAGAGATTCGTTCCTTTGGGTCCTTATGAGGCAAGGTCCGGTTTGCTTGACGAAATTGACGAAGGGTTTGAACAAATTGATGGCGATCAAAGGGGGGCTCAGGATCTTTTGGGTGAAACAAGTTATATCCGGTCAATTCTCCGGTGGATTCATCTCGAAAATTGCCGTCCTTACTAAATTGAAAATACTCGGCCCATTGACGTGACAATTCAGGATCAGTCAACCCCATTAACTCATCCCAAGTCATGACATAGTAAGCACCTTCATGGCCATCATTATCCGCATCAATGGTGGTTAAAAACGCACCTTTAGGTAAGCGCCACTCACGACATAAATGATCAATAACTTCAGTAACAATCCGAGCATAACTTGGGTCCGGCTCAATCATTTGCATTTGAGAATATAGTTCAATCATCTGCGCGTTATCCGATAGCATTTTCTCAAAATGCGGCAAATGCCATTCTTTATCAGTACTATACCGATGAAAACCACCATCAATATGATCATACAACCCACTATGGGCCATTGAATTCAATGTTGATTTCACCTTACCCAGACTTTCGTCACTCCCAATTGCAATTAATAGCCTTAATGCCCCAAACGGTGGAAACTTAGGCGAAGATCCAAACCCACCAAATGTATGATCATAGCGATCATTTAATTGTGCAACAAATGCATCAAAGCGTTGTTTTATATGCAAAGTTTGTATTGGATCCATTTCAATTGTATTCATTTTAATAATCACACGCTCAATCTCAACGGCTTGTTGTTCAATTTGATCGCGCTGATGTTGCCACGCACCCGATAATTGATCTAAGAGGGTTAAAAAACCAGGGCCTTGGGGATGATCATCGGCAGGAAAATAAGTCCCAGCATAGTAAGGTTGCCCTGTAGGCAAACAAAAAACTGAATTTGGCCAACCACTTTGCTGGTGAAGCAATTGAGTTGCGGCCATATAAATTTGATCGATATCTGGCCATTCATCACGATCAATTTTAACCGCAACAAAATGATCGTTTAACATTTTTGCAACATCAGCGCGATCAAACGTTGTTTCACTCATGACATGACACCAATGACACGACGAATAACCAATCGACAAGAACAATGGTTTATTGGTAATTTTAGCCAAATCAAACGCCGCCCTACCCCAAGGATACCAATTAATTTTCTGATGCGCATGCTGCTTCAAATATAAACTTGATTCAAAAATCAAGCGATTAAACCGATCACCCCCATCATTTGGTAGTGCCGCAATCTCAGTATCACTTGGATAGTTCATGACTATATTATACAAAAAAAAAGGCCAGTGAAACACTGGCCCATTTGATTGCTTTTCCCAATCACTACATAACATTTACATGCCAAGTTTTATTTTAATTGATCAACCCAACTGGATAAGCGGTCCAAACCTTCACGAATCAAGGCATCAGAAGTGGCATACGATAGTCGCATATACCCCTCAGAACCAAACCCAATTCCAGGAACACATGCTACATTTACTTCTTCTAAAAGGGCTTCACAAAAAGTAAGTGAGTTTGTAATTTCTTTACCATTCGTTGTAGTTTTTCCAAACAATGCATCAATTTTTGGAAATGCATAAAAAGCACCTTCCGGTTGATTAATACTGATGCCAGGAATGCCCTGGAGTTGCTGAATCATCATTTCGCGTCGAGCATTAAAGATCGATTTCATATCATCTAAAATAGACTGGTCCATACGATACGCTTCAATCGCTGCATATTGGGCAATCGATGTTGGATTTGATGTAGTATGAGACTGCAAACGAGAAACCGCCGCGGCTATGGGCTCAGGTGCAGCAAAGTAACCAATTCGCCAACCGGTCATTGCATAGGATTTTGATACACCATTAACCAAAATGGTTTTTTCTTTAATTGCATTGGATAGTGAAGGAACACAGATATGCTGTCCAACATAAATTAATTTATCATAGATTTCATCAGAGATAATCCACAAATCATTTTCAACGGCCCATTCACAAAGTGCTCGCAATTCAGATTCTGTATACACAGATCCCGTCGGATTAGATGGGCTATTCAACACAATTGCTTTAGTTTGAGGAGTAATCGCTGCGGCTAAGTCCGATACGCGCCACTTGAAATCAGAATCAACAGAGGTCTGTACAGGAACCATTTTAGCACCCGTCATAGCAATCTGTTCAGGATAACTAACCCAATATGGTGCGGAGACCAATACCTCATCTCCTGGATTTAAGATCGCAAAAAACACATTATGCAAACTATGCTTAGCACCACAAGAGATCACAATTTGAGACGGTGAATAATCAACTCCGTAATCCGATTGAATACGATCTACAATCGCCGCTTTTAACTCAGGTAAACCTGCGGCAGCAGTATATTTACTTTTTCCGGAATTAATCGCATCTATAGCCGCTTTTTTAATTGCATCTGGCGTATCAAAATCAGGCTCACCGGCCCCAAAACCAATCACATTTTGGCCTTCGCTTCGTAATCGATTGGCTAATGCCGTAATGCTCATGGTTAAGCTTGGCTCTATTTGTGAAATAACACGGGATAAGTGACTGGATTTACTCGACATTAATTACTCCTTTATTTTTACATTTTGACTTCGTGAAATAATAACTAAACCCACGATAATAAATAAAATTGAAATATAGCGATTAATCCCCACTTGTTCTTTTAAAAGAAACTCAGACCCAACAATAATAATGACATAACTCAAACTTAAAAACGGATACATAAATGATAATTGAAATTGACTCATCCCAATAATCCATAGAAATGCCGATCCTGAAATAAGACCAATTCCCAAAAAAACGGATGGTGTATTTACAATAAACTGCAATGTGTTGAAGTTAATCCCTAATGGTTGCCCACCAACAGAATACTTCAAAATAAACTCCCCACAAACAGACATAAAAATTGGTAACAATATGTAAAGAAAAATATTTTTCATCCGACCACCAAAACCAACGAACTTAATAAAATAAAAAAGATCCCCACAATTTTATTTTTATCTAATGTTTCGTTAAAAAACACCTTTCCACCAATCATAATCAATGCAAAGCAAATCCCAAAAAGTGGATAAGCAAAACTTAAATCATAATAGGATAAAACTATAATCCATAAACAAAAATTTATGGCCGAAAACAACATTGCAAACCAAAATATTGGGGACATAAATATTTGTTTAAATCCTTGCACTATACTATTTTGATCGAAACAAACACCACGAACCGACATCTTAAAACAAATGTCCATAACAACACGAAAAGCCAAAGCTAAAATAAGAATTAATTCCATGCCGTAGTTACTGTAAACGGTATCTCTAATTTAATCAATCTTACAATGAAAATAGGGTCGAGTTTAACTAATTATTGGATTGACGATTTATTTCATCTTGCAGTTCTTTTTTCTTTAATCGATAAAGCTGCTCTTTTTGAACATCAATGCCAGATGTATCGCTATTATTCGCATGCGATTCAATGGTTTTCATTGATTCTTGATGAAGGCGATCTAAATGCGCTAATCGTAAACGATAGCGCTTAATTTCAATACGAACCAATAATAAAAAAACAATAAAAACAATTACACCAAGAACAACTTCAAACATAACTATATGGTAACAAAACTAAGTAATTAAGTCCCAATACTTAATGATCCACTGACATGTGAAACTGACATTGTCTTTGTTCGGTCAACTTCAAAGTTACGTGCATATTTTTTATAGCTCAGTAAAAACGAGTTTAAGTCATAAACGGTTTGCATATCCTTAATTTTTTCAATTTTATGCGCATTAACCAACTTAAGACGGTATCGAACCTGTTGACCACGACTAATTTTTAAAGAATCAATGACAGATTTCAAGTTTTGGTATTTTTCAAATTTTGCAGAACTATTTTTTAATAGGTGAAAATGATCATTCGATATTAAGCGCTCACATTTTGAAATAAATTTATCGTTGTGAAATAAACCCTCCAATTTGTCATTTAACAAACGATAAATGTTTCCTGGTTCAGGAAGCTTACCAATAAATGGTAACGAAACAAGCAAATGGGCCAATAAATCATCATTGTTAATTACGCCACCCACCTTAGGTAAATCTGTTATTGATTCGATTAAGTTTTGTAGTTGCACCTGTTTCATACTATTTTCATTAAAAAAGTTCTTTTCATTAAGAAAGTTGTAATTTTTCGAATGATGGCGCGTCGAATCATCAAGGTTCCCACCTGGTAAAAATTTCGAAATCAGTCGTTTACCCTGACCTTGCATTGAGGAAGGTTTAAAATAATGCATTAGTTCAGAGTAAATTTCTTGTCGAACCTGATTGGATGAGTCAGCAGTAAATTCGACCCATTGAGTAAAACTCATGTTAGATTTAACCAACTCATTGATCACCAATTGAATCATTTTTTCACCTTGCTCACGACTCGTCCAAGAATATTGACGCTGAAAAAAATCATTTAAAACCTTAACCTGGTCAGTTTTTACACAAGCCTTCACAAAAAACTTAAGCTCGGGGGCTCCCAACATTTTGCCATAACCTCCCACAATCGATTTCGAGGGAGCCTTTGTATCAATCACACTTTTGATTGTGGAGCGCTGGTCATAAACATACCCTCGTTGAAGACCATCAAAAAAATCATTTTTAAATAGTTTTGAAAGATCCTTAAAAAAAGTCATAAAATCGTTTGTTAGGAGTAATTCTTTAAAGGTGTTTGCTTTAAACTTAACTTTAATATCTTCTAAAATAATGCGTTGAAGTTCAGCTTGGTTAAATTCATTTTTTGCAATTTCATAAAATTCATTTAACATTTCTACAGCTTTATCATTAGAAGCTTTAAGAATTTCTTTCACTATAGGTTTAGCTTGATCACGCTTGATTTGGTCAATCGCAATGGCCCTAAATTCATATCGAGACTGCTCAAAACTGTTCCACAAGTCGTTGAAGTCTGGGTTTTGTTTAACTACTGGGGAGGCCAATGAAAGATCTATACGAGATTTTAATCCCTTTAGAAAATCGGAATTTATTCGTTGATACATTTTTTCTTCATTGAAATAATATTTAATTATCACATCAATACCAACCTGATGCTCCAAACGATTGAAATCTAAAAATTTTTCTTTACTTGTTTCCATGGAATGAATCAGAAAAATCAACCCTTGTTTTTGTGGTGCATTCAGTTCAATACCACTTGTTACCACCTGCTTAAGAAATTTCAAAGTACATGACTGATAATTATCCTTAGTGCTTGAATCAGAATTTTGTAAAATATATGGAACCAGTCCATAAACAACATCCAACATCCGAGATATACTAGCTAACTGATCCTGAGATGCAAACAAATTAAATTGATCCAATATACTGGTATAGACATCCAGTTGATATCGTTCAGGAATCATTGAGAATTGAGTGCTGATTTCACTCACTGGGCGATAATGGAACTTTTCACGTAAAATTGAGTCCGCCACCAAGGCATTTACCCGTTGCGTTATCTGATATTTTTTAACGTATGCTTTAATCGTATCAGGATAATCACTACCATCGGCGTGTTCCTGCATCCAAATTAAATCCTTAGGAGAATAGGTCTGGTAAAGGTTCATGACATTTTTAAGCAAATCAAGATCCCCAGGGTTATCCTTAATATGACTAAAAAAACGATCTCGATGTTTAGAAAGAAAGGCTTTCATCTCTAATTGAATCACCAACGCGTTAGCACCACCAAAAAATTTATCTTGCCGAACACACTCATCTAATGATTTAAATACGGCATCTAATTCGTTAACACGCTTCCGTTCAAAATCATCCAATATTGGTTTCAAGGTCTCATAAAAAAACAACAATTCATTTGCGGTTGAAATTTGTTCCGATACAGAATTTGACAATATTTTAGAAGGCAAACCATTAGCATTTTGGTATAACTGGGTTGATTCTTTTTGAATCAACTCTTTTAAAAAGACTATTTTGTCATTCTCATTAAGGGCATCTATACAATCAGAAATATTAGTTTCTATATCTGAACGTTTATTATAAATACAATCTTGCCTCTGGGCCGGGGATAACTCATCGTATGCTGATTGTGAAAACTCACACTTAAAAAACAACGCCTTGTCAATTTCATCTTGACTAAACCCATCCATCCAATCAAAAGCATTAGGCTTTAAATGAAAAAACAGCTCCGCAGCACAATCTGATTGAACTAATATTTGACGTAAGAATTTATGTTTACTATCTTCATTAAAACAATCAAAAATATCACAAATTTTTGGCACATCCATGGCCCACGCGGTTAATGTCGCTAAATCAACAGCAAATGAGTTAATGTCTAAAAACTGCTTACGGTCATGAATCAAATGAATGGCTAGATCAGGCTGAAAAATCATCGCTTGCTTAATAAACGACAACATATTTGAATCGTTGTTTTTAACTTTATGTAAGAATAAACTTAATGGATTATTAGAATTATCTTCGGATTGATGCGGAGCCGCTTGCGAATACTGCCCGACAATAGGTATCAAGTCGGGCGCTGCCGAAAAATCACCATTCGCCAGCGTCGGCGTATCATGATCCATAGATTGGCCAACCATTTCTTCACCTAAATCCTGGGGGACATCATTTTGACCAGTTACATTAGAAAACTGGGATTTTCGAACCTTGTCATAATCAAACAGCGCCTGAATCAACTTACCTGGCACTGTTTTTAAAATATTGGCAACTTGATCAGATGCTAAACCTAACGCCAATTCATCTTGAAACCGCTTTAGAAATGGATCCTCAAGATCTGTAGGTTGCATTTTATTTACTTCGTGCGCTGGCCAAATAATTTGAACCCATTCAATAGCCTCTGTATCATTCGTGGGAGGCGTAAGTTGATCAAACCCTAACAACTTAAATTGAAATGCTTGTGTTGGGTTTTCAACTGACACATTTTTAAATAATTCGAAGTATGGTTTCAAGTCATCAGGTTTTAATTGACTTAAAAACCGTATGACCTCAGTGGGATGAGCATTAAAAAGCGCATTAAACCAGATCGATTCTTTCTTATTTTCACTAGCCCAATTAATTGCACGCTTAACATGAAATGATTCCACTTTCTCAATCGAATCAAAACTAAGGGCAGAGGTTGAATAAGACTCATTAATATCTTTTTGTCCCCCATTAATTAATACCTCACCAAATACTTTATGTGCAGGGTTTCCATCTACCCCACCCCACTGCAGCCTAGGCAAATGATCTTTAATATCATCAAATTGAAATTCAAGATCAGCATTTTTACGAACAGCTTCACTTAACTGTTCAAAAACATAGTCTGAGGCCAAAATTGAATCTATTTTCAAATTTCCTTTTGTTAATTCAAGTCCAAAATCAAAAGCCGCTAAAATCTTGTCTTTTTGTTCTTTAATCGATCCCTCATTAATGGCCGCCATCGCATCATCAACAATCCGTTTCAATCGGTTACTATATTGGCGCCCTAAACCAACATATCGAGGCACGGATTTCGCAAATACAAATGACGAAAAGTACCCCTCACCAAATCGGCCTTTATCTGGCCAGCCATCGGGGTCAGCATGAGCACACGCCAAGAGCGATTTTGCATACACCTTTGACTGCCCCTGCGTTAGAATCGTTTTAGATAAATGATCCTTTACCGATTCATCTTTAGCAAAAAGCCAACGCTTCGCCGCTTTATAATTCTTTAATTCATAATTTGCAATATCAATAATGCCATCATGACCATTAAAGAAGGTATGGGCCGGCACCCCCAAGCGGTTAAGAAGTTTAAAGGTATGTTTTGCACCTTTGGTTTTAGCAGCTAATACTCGCTTCGAGAAATCATGAAGCATTTGCTGCGCCTCATCTCGATGCTCTGGAGCCCCTTTCAAGGTATTTTCAAGAAATCCAACAATGGTCTTATGCCGTTCATCTTCAGCATGATATGACAGCTGAGTAAAATATTCACCAAGGTCTCGATAAACCCGGCGTTGAGGATCTTTTTCAGCACGTGCTTTAATCCATTGCATCACCTTTAACATATCCTGTTTGTTTTCAATGGTTTTATTTTTAACATGTTGATTAAGATTAATAGCCATACCAACCGATGCGTATGTCGCAAAATGATCAATATTTAATGCCAACTGTGAAAGCGGCCTAATATGAGGATTTCTCATGGTTCGATAAAACTGCCATAACTTATTTTGTTCCTGGCGTTCATTATCAAATTCATTCGCAATCGATAGTAACCGATTCACACTGGCTGAAATGGACTCTACCAAACTTAATTGATTAATAGAGATCGGTTTTGGGATAGAATTTTGATTTAAGGTATCCAAATCATTAATCGATTTATTCAACATATTCATTTCAGACCCAAACTGCCCCGCTAACGCATCTTCTGAACCACCATATCGCAACATTTGTTTATGCAACCTCTCAATTGAAGACCATACACTTAACGACTGTTTTGCACTCTTTTCAGACTGTAGATCACGCTCCATTTGCCGACTAAAAACACTGATAACCGAGCGGCCCAAGTTGTAAAGATAACTCGGTCGAGATGATGTTGAAGATTTACTCATCAGCGATGAAAAATAACGTAAAGCATCTTGTGCTTTTTGAGAATCATTAAGAATCAATGATTTGGCCAATTTATCACCCTGCTGAGAAATACGATCAAATCCCAAATCTTTTCGAGACTGTTCTTGAACTTTATTCTGCCAAGTATCTTTTAAATTTAAAATAACGGTCTTAAAAAATCCATCAAATGACTTTACCTTTCCAATAATATCTGCATTAACTTTTTGTTTTGCCTTCTTTATATTGGACATATAAAGCATGGATTCTGAATACGATCCCGATTGATAATTTTTAGTATAGCTCTGCTCAGCATCCGATATTAGATCCCGTCGTTGTCCTTCCAAATGAGTCCGTCGAACCGCACCAGTAATTGTTCTAAACATCTCCTCTAAAAATTCAACAAAGGTGTACTGAGTCAAATCCACCCCTTTCTTAAAAGAGCCTTGCCCTGAATCAGCGAAGCGTTCTCGTCGTGATGCCTGCTGTTTATTGTATGCGGACCCCGCAGCTTTTGATACAACGTATTTAATGCCTTGCATCATCGACTCAAACCGCTCGCTCTGAATCGAATTAAACACATTAACAACCTGACCCGCCAAAGAAAACCGATTATCCAAATTTTTCGTCATTAAACTTTTTTGAATATTCATCTGAGTACGCAATGCACTTGAATACCCCATCGATGAAGTCACCGCCCCCAACTCATCGGCAATGGATTGATAAGCCTCAGCAACCGATTGCCCTGACTTTAAAATTAGATTCCACTGCGCAAATAATTTTTTTAACATCATATTTTGATGCGCCTGCTCAAACCAATTATTACTCTTGAACCCTAATCCCAAAAAATTAGTAACAGCATCATTGCCATACCCTGAAGACAAAATCATATTGGACGAATCAGATGAAAAATCCAAATAATTCGACTCATAATTTCCAATACCTGAATAATTGATTTCACGGGGTTGTCCTTGACCATACCCCACCGCATTAATGTTTTTTTGATTTGCTGAAACATCATTAATCTCTTCCAATTCATTGGACAAACGTTTTTCATCGTAATTAATAAAAGATAACATGACCCCCTGAAACATATTGGCAAACGCCTTAACCATAATAATGTCAAAAACAGTAAACATTGAAGATGAAACCAAACGAGCACCAAAAAAGAAAGCAAAAAATATCATTTCATAATAGGTCCGCTCAACACGTTTCAAAGAATCAAATTTTTGGTTATTCAAGGAAACGACTTGCTCTTGAAAAGATTGAATTCGACCCAATTCATCAAGGTCATGAGATATTTCACGTTCCATAACATCAACCAAACTGGACAAGTGCTGCCCCCCGACTTTGCCATCCCCGCGCAATGACTTCGCTAAACTGGATAAGTACCCAGTCATTGACATAAGCATCATTAGATTTTTCTGAGCATTCATTCCGTGAGCAACAATTTTTTCACGGATGTCATTAAAAGCATTATAGTTAACCGACTGCTGATAATAAAGGTTCCCATTTTCATTCTTAATTAACGATAGCTTTAATCCAGTTCGTAATGGTTGAATTTTGGTGGCCTCCAACATTAAATCAAACGAATACTGTCGGTAATACGCCAGTGCATCAACAGATACTCGAGCTTGCCCAAACCCCATATTATTTTGGCTCGCCAACTGATAACGACGATTTTGATCCAATGTTGATTGCTCGTAGCGCATGGCACCTTTAGATTGTAAAAAACCATCACTATCAAAAAAGTTCTCTTTTAAATAATGATCTGTAAAATCATTACTTCCCCAATAATCAAAGTAAATTGAAAGTGTTTGGAAAATACTTATTGATGTCTCAAATAGTTTACCAAACGCAGGCCCCATCAGAACGGCCAAAATATTTGCGGTCTTAAAACTTGAATCAACGCGTCGCTCATAGCGAATTTTTCTAACGTCAAAATTATGACTTACAGCGGTTTCATAATGAGAAAATAAGTAGTCTTGTAACTGCACATCCACCGAAACCAATCCAAAACTGGTCTCAAACAGTTTTTGTAGTCCTGCAGCTGTTTTTATTTTATTTTCATCGCCCAACTGAGCCGCAATGGTCGCAAAAGCATCACTAATAATTTTAGTAATCGTAAAAATGAAACGTAATTTTTCTTGTATAATTCGAATTTGATCTTTGCCTTCAGCCAATTTGTATTGATTCAAAACCACTCGTTTTGATAACAAATCAGGTGTCATAAAAATATCTGAAAACGCGTTTCCACGGCGATTATCTTGTGAAAAGTAACCGTCACCACGGCCCATTAATTCAGAATCATACAATCGCATTAATGAGTTTAATGTTTCAGAGTAATCCAATCGCAACTGAGCTTTTGTTGACGCCGTTAATGGGGCTATACCAGCAGAGGCATTAAAACCAACCATGGGTTGGGCATCCGCAAAGCCCGTCTCTGATTGGACCCCCGCACTGGTTGAAAACCCATAATTAACAGTCCAACGATCC
>JAYNJH010000031.1:0-13913 GCA_038109885.1 Candidatus Margulisiibacteriota bacterium
GGAATATTTATCAAATTTATATTCTTTACCGGCTAAATTTTCAATTACCTTATTTGATTTAAAAGAAACAAATAATTCTTTAGTTTTGAATTTAAAAATGTCCTTCTTTATTTACAATATGAATGAATCTTAAAAGTACAGGTCCCATACCGGCCAAAAAAATGCGTACATAAAGAAAATACTTACCGCGATAGTAAATACAAGATATGTTGGTGAAATCATTTTGAATACCCATTCAACTTTGTTTTCAAGTCGGATACGGTAAAGCTCTGAAATTGCTTTCATTTTTGCTTCCAATGTTCCTGTTTTTTCACCATCTTTAATAAGTTTAGACATAAACGACGGAAATAATATGGATTCCTCAAAACATTGCCCTAAACTATAACCTCGCTTTACTTTTTCATATATTTTTTCCATTTCTCGATTAAAAAATGGGCCATTGAATAATTTCTGACATAACAGGAATGAATTTAGAATTGAATATCTTTGACTAATTAATAGTGTTAGTATTTGGGATAAATAGGTACTGATAAAAAATACGTATAATTGCCCATATATTGGTAGTTTTACAATGATTCTTTCTAAGATATAACCAGTCTTTTTATTTGATGCCATTAATGCTAATAGCATTAAAAATGCATTAATTAATAAAATGATAATTTGTCCATGTTTTCCCAGGTATTGATGAAGCGCAAACATTTTAGCTGTCATGTAGGGAGGCTCAACTCGCATTTGCTCTAAAACTTTTACAAAATAGGGAACAAGAATGTTAAGTGATATAAAAAATGCCGAGATCATCATGATTAAGCTAATAATTGGAAATATGGTTGCTTGTAAAATTTTCATTCGGTTAATATTTACCCAATTGATTGTTTCGGCATTGGATTTAAGGGATTGACTTAAATGCCCAACAGATTCACCACTTTTAATTGCAATAATGTAGTATCTAGGAAAGCTACTAGGAAAGTTTTCTAAAGTATCAGATAACTTTTTTCCATTTTCAATGTCCTTTATAATCATCTGAAGTGCTTTCTGATAACTTTTTTTAGGACTAAACCCTTTGAGTGAATGTAGTGCATCTAATAATGATAATCCAGACTCTAAAAAACCATATAGCTCCTTTGTTAGCCAATAAACTTCATTTCGGGATAACTTAGGATTGAAAATGATTTTGTACCATTTATATTTTTTAAGTGATTCAATCTTATTTTCAATGGGATAAATTTTTCGAATATTTATGATTTGGTAATTTTTGCTTAGAATATATTGCTTCGCCAATCGTATTGATTTGGCTTTAATTCGCTCATTATGGTATGTTCCTTGTGAATCTTTATAACGACATTTAAACCAAGTTGAAGACATAATTATTTATTTTATCGATCAAATTTGGCGGTTTAGTACCTATTCACCTGATTTTATAGGTAAAATAATTACTTTATCAGGTTGAGGGCCTGATCCATGTGTATTTGTGTCTAAAACCCCTTTGAATTTAACGTCATTTAATTTGAGTGTGATGTCATTCTCACCTAAATTAGCATCGGAATCTGCATAACTCACAAGATAATAAAAAGGCTCTCCAGGATTGTAGGGAGAGTTTGTATAATCAGAGTAGCTAGGAACTTCATAACCAGCTAAATTAACCAAGTAATTTATTCCAGCAACTTTTTTTACAACATTTCCGTTTGAATCATAACTATCTATTACCATATCAAAGACGATTTTTAATGTTGAATTTGTTCGATCGTAGCTGGTGGGTTCATATTGAAGTCGAGTTGCTGTGGGGTCATCAGCATCTGTGATCATGTCATCTTTAATCATTTCTCTTAATGTAAGAATGGTTCCATCTTGAATTTCAATAAAAATTTCAAACTCATCTTCGGTATAGTTATAGTTGCCATGATTATCAACAAAATCAATTTCTAGCTTTCCTTTTGTAAATAATCGGTTTTGAATCATTTCATTTGTTGCAATGCCCATTTGGTAAGCATTATATAAATGCGCGACTCGTTCTTGTGATTCTCGATCAAGTGTTGTTAACGATGTAAAAAAGAAAATTCCAAATGTTGCAACAATTGTGCTTGTGATCATTAATAGCAATGCATTCCCTTTTTTACATTTAATAAAATAAAAAAACTTATTTTTTAATAGAGCCATTTAGTCTTCATCTCCCGGGAGGATAATGACTTTTTCAGGGTAGGGTACCTTTTCATCTTTTAATAGAATTGTTTCAAAAGGATTTCCGTCATCTTGGATAAGTGTTAGATCGTTGTTAGTTAAATCATAACTTCCATATTCCCCAGAACCAATATCATCTGAAAAGCTCACAAGATAGAAAAATGGCTCATCTGCACTATACGGTGCATTTTTGCTGAATATGCCCCCAGCTAAATTTACTAAATAAACTATCTCTTCGACCTTATCATCAGAGGATAGTTTAAATTCGATTTTAATTTTAGTAGCGTGTTTATCGTAGCCTTGCTTTACCCCTAACTCTCTAACTGCGGTTGGGTCATCATGGGTGATAATGTAACCACTACTCTCTAAAGTTTCGAGTGTGAGAGTATCGAAATTATGAATGTTGGTTAATTTAGTAAGGTCATCCGCTGAATATTGTGCTTGTCCATTGTTTACGAGTTTGTTCCTTGGATATGTTTGTGTTCCTAAATATAGATCGATGAAGTTTTGAATGGACATTGCCATCATTGTTGCGTTATACAAATGAGTTGTTCTTTCTTTGTTTTTGAAACTCATATCTTTTAATGCGGTAAAGAAGAAAATGCCAATGGTGGCAATTAGTGCTGATGCGCTAGTAAGTAGTAATGCATTACCACGTTCCTCTTTGATAAACCATCGACATAGTTGTATTAATTTTTTCACGCTTCCCCCTCAATATTCAGTCCTGCCATATCTTTTTAGATATAGCAGAGTGAATACTAACTTAACTAGTCGAAATCTTGTGGTAATAGAACAGATGTTTCTGCCTGTGGACCACCTTGATTAGTGGCTAAAATTCCCGTTGGAAATTGAGTTAGATTAACCGTTATCATTGATGAAACAAGATTATCAGATCGACCTGTGTCATCATCTGTTGCCATTACTACGTAAAAGAATGGTGTCCCAGTTGCATAAGGCCCATTAGCTCGTGATTCAATTATATCTGTTGTTCCAGCTAGGTTTACAAAAAGATGTAAATCATGAACTTTAGCTAATGATGCACGTTCGGAGATCGGTCTGTTTACATCACTAGGTGTGATTACATCATCGGTTTGATTTGCAAATTTAATTAGAACACCTGAATTTGCTAAATCATATGGTATTTTTTCACCTCGCTCAGATGTTGTTGTTGGATCCATCTGTGCAATAATGATACTTGCTGTAATCATCTGTTTCAAAGTAATAAATGAACCATTATGAAATAATGGATCTAGTGAATCTTCAATATCATCCTCTGTTTTGGTTCCATCTAATTTATTTGCCTGCATCGAATCTCCATTAATCTTTCCTTTAACAGATAATCCCATGGTATAAGCATTATAAAGATGTGTTACTCTTTGTTTACTATCATCACTTAGTGTTGATATTGATACAAAGAAGTAAACACTAAATGTTGAAGCGATTGCTGCTGCTACAGCTAGTAAAAGTGCGTTTCCTTTTCTACTCTTCAACGATGTCGCTAGTCTGTCTTTAAGACTCATGATAAACTTCCCCCCTTTTATTTTTTTCATTTTTTTCCTTTCCCCCTTTATTGCTTTTTTATTTTAATTTAAATTTATTTTAATCTAGTAAATTTATACCCAAAATGTAGTTAGTTAAAACATTGAAAAAGCTTGATGTTTTTTAAATGCTCAATGTTATGTTTTCGACAGATAAATCATGTACCTTTATGTTGTCATCCGTGTAAGTATGAGTGGTTTCTTCGTTTAATAGTAGGCAATAATACTCGTATCTTCCGTTGTTATTTTCTATTTTGATGCTGGAGTTTGGGCTGTAATTTTGGGATGTTTCGCTTGGATTACGTAAATTGGTTGATAGTTGATAGTTAGAATCAATGTCGGTTAATGTTATTGTAATGGATTCATTCATTGAGGGTTCAGAAATCCAACCTTCTTCAATTCCAATTTGTGCAATGGTTGCAAATCGTATGCTATTTAAAATATGCAACTGTTTTTCAGCTTTTACTTTAAAGTTTGCGTATCCCATTTGCATGGCCACCCCTGCTAAGCTTAATATGGTGATTCCGCTTATTATTGATAATCCAATATTGGCATAAACTCTTCTAAAAAAATATTTACCAAACATATTAATATATACCCAGTTTTTAAAAAAAATAATCATTTTTTTGCTTTTAAAATGTTGTTCAAACCATCTGTTTAAAAAAAACTATTTATTTTTTTTAATGTTTAAACATGTATTATTGAATTATTAATTTAATATCAGGATGAGTATATGCAAATAGTGTGATTGTTCCATTTATATTTGAATAACTCCAATCAGTAATGTTACGGTTGGTATTTGTTATTGAATCATCAATCGTGTAAGGGTTATTTGTTAAAAAGTTTAAAATATTGGATTGAATTAAATAGTTAAGTTGTTGATTTGGTGGATAGAATTGGTAAATATCATAATATTTTTTTAAGGCAATTTTAATTGTTGCAAGGCAAAATAATAAGTTGTTTTTTGATGGATAGTGTACAGCATAAATGGATAAATTTTTTGAAAAATGACTATTTTCAATTGTGAGCTTAATACCGTCACCATTTTCGTTACTATTAATCCATTGATTATTAGTGTAAGTAATGGGCTGAACAGTTATAGTTGAGTTAGTATCTAACGAGATATTCATTTCATTAAAAGGTAATATATTGCTGTTCCAGGGCCATTGAGCCCCTTCTTTTACTCGAATGAGTGCATTATAACTTTTTTCTTGAAATGATTTGAATTGATATCCTTTATTGACTCTATCGGTTGCTTCTTGAATCAATTGTAATGATGTCGTTAAAACAACTAGAGCAAATGCAATTGATAAAGATAGCTCTAACATATTGGCACCGTTTAACTTCATATTTTCTATTTTACACTAATATTTGAACTTACGTATCCATTTATAGGTAAAAGTTCTAAAATAATTGTTTTTTTGGGATTTGAAAGTTCTACGATAACAGATTCACTTAATGTAGTTTGACATGATAGTGGGGTTTCGCTTTCCGTACAAAGAAATGCATTTCCATTTTTACCATATATTATATGATTTGAATCTGAAAGTCCCTGGATGTAGTTAATTTCAGTATCATGTAATATTCTGTTTTCATATTGCACCCAATTTGAGTTTATAAATTTCCATATGATGAATTTATTTTCGCTAGAGTTAAATCCAAATTTATAATATTTGTTCTCTACAAATGCATTTGACTGTATGTTTTTTAGATCTTGAATTACATGATGTGTGTTATAAATTAGAAATTGTTTTTTGAAAATGCCATAAATTGATGGTGCTGTGGCTATAATTAATCCAGAAACCACGGTTACAATGATAATTAACTCTATAATTGTAAATGCACTTAATTTTCTCATTGAATTTTTAAAATCCTTAAAATTTCTTCAATGCTTGTAACTCCCTTTTTAATTTTATCTGAAGCATCGAATTGAAATTCTTTAAATCCCTCTTTAATTGCTAGGGACTCTATTTCAGTTTCTTTTTTGTCTTGCTCAATGGCCTTCCGTATTTGATCAGATATGACCAATAGTTCACTAATAACAGTTCGTCCTGAGTAACCAGTATTTAAGCAGTTTTGGCAGCCTTTACCTCTGTAATATTTTTTTGATTTCGGCAAGTTTAGTCGCTTTAAAATAGTTGATGAAGGTTTATCGATGATTTTACACTTTATGCAAATTTTACGTGCCAATCGTTGACCAAGTACAGCTGTTAATGTTGAACTAATCCAGAATTTAGGAAGTCCTAGACTCATTAACCTCTGAATTGTACCAATGGCTGAATTTGAGTGTAAAGTTGATAGCAATAATGTTCCTACGAGTGCATTTTGAACTGCTATGTGGGCTGTTTCATTATCTCTTATTTCTCCAACTAAAATTACATCTGGATCCAATCTAAGGAATGAACGACATGCTGCAGCGAAGGTTAGTCCGATGCTGTTATTCACCTCCACTTGATTTAACCAAGCCATTCGATATTCAACAGGGTCTTCTATGGTTACAATATTATTTGCAAGGCCTTTAATTTGATTCAATATTGAAAATAGGGTGGTTGTTTTTCCAGATCCCGTTGGCCCTGTTACTAATAGCATTCCTTGAGGGTATTTTATGATCTCTTCAAGTGTTTTGAGTTGATCGCTTGAAAACCCAAGCTGATCTAGTTTTAAATCAATTTTGTTGCTATCTAGTATACGCAGTGTTATTTTTTCGCCATAAATTGTTGAGACTGATCCGACTCGAATATCAATTTCGGGGTTTTTTTCTGAGTCAAGTTTATTCTCGATAATGGTTACTGAAATTTGTCCATCTTGAGGTAATCGGGTTTCAGCAATATCCATTCCTGAATATACTTTAATAGTTGAAATTAGTGGTGACATGAATGTGAGTGGTAATTGTTGAAATATATGTAGAACACCATCAATTCTCATTCGAATAAATACTGATTCGGGGCCAGGATCAATATGAATATCTGATGCATGGTGAGAAATGGCATGAAATAAAATTAAGTCTACTAAGTCTGGTATTTTAGGTATTTCTGGTAAATTTGCTAAAATATTTGGGTCAATCTCACGTCGTTCAGCAACTAAATGGATTGATTTGAATTCAGCATAATCTGGTTCTTCTAAAGATCCGAATATAGTTTTTATTTTAAGTCTTGATAATATTGCTGCTTTAATATCACTTGCATCGCAATAGACGAGTTTAATATTTTGGCCAATTTCTGACTCTATAAGTGATTGAAGTTCATAATCTTCTGGTGAGTCTGTTGCAATAAAGATGGTATTTTTCTCTTTTTTAAATGGAATAATGTTATTTCTTTCCATTGTATTTAATGATATTTCACTTAAAACTGTAGGATCAATTACAAAATTTTTTAAATCTATATAGTTATTCTTTTTCATTGGAATTTATAGTTTTATCGATTAACTCTGAGGACTCTTTAATAATGTGAGGGGTAATTAAAACGGATAATTCCATCTTTTTTTCTGTAATTTCTTCTTGCGCTAAAAATAAGTTGATTATTGGGAGGTTTGAAAAGAACGGCACTTTATTTTCAACTCTTGTTTTCTTTTTTTGAATCAAGCCACCAATTACAATGGTTTCTCCATCTCTAATGATAACTTGAGTTTTGGTCGAGGTTTTTGAGCTAATCGGTTTATTTTGATTTACTTGCCCTTCCGAAATGCTTGGGTTTAATTCCATTAATATTTCTCCAGTATCTGAAATGTGTGGGGTAATTTCTAGGGTGATTCCAGTATTAAGGAAATTCATATTTTGAATTGTGCTTGTTTCAGTAACTGTTGTTGTAGTGTATCCGGTTTGATTCCCAGTATTTATAAATGCTGTTTTATGATTTGTAACGAGTATTTGTGGATTGGCTAAAATATTCACATTTGAATTGTTTTCAAAAGCACTCATTGAAAATGTATATCCTAATGTTTGGAGGTTAAATGGGCTAATTGGGCTTTGTACTGTTTTATGTATTGCGGTTGGGTTTGTTCCAAGAATATTAGATATGTCAAAATTTGTTTCAATAATTGTGGCTTCTATTAGTACTTGTTTTGGCTTAATATCAAGTTCTTTAATTAATGATTCAAGATAGTCTAGATCTTCGGTAGCGCCTTGGGCAATAATGGAATTATCAATAGGGTTAGTTTTAAATTGGGTTATATTACTTAGTCCGGTTATTAATTGGATAAATTCACTTCCTTGTAAATAATTTAACTTATAGACTCGAATAGGGGCTTGCTTTATGATTCGAATTACATTGTCTTTCATCATCCAATTGCATCCCCAGTAGTTAATTAAGGTATTAAATACGTCGGCTGGGTGCATATCAATTAATTCAACAGTTAGTGTTTTTGTTGATTCTGTATTATTTATAATGTTAACTTTGTGTTCTTTAGCGAATATATTAATAAAATCATTTAATTTAATTTCTGAAAATGCGTATGAACCTCGGCTATTTTTTCCAATATATGACCGTAATGCTTCTAATCTTTCGATTTTATTTAATTCTTCTGAATAATTTTGTTGAATCTTCTTCATTGGTTGAGTTGTTTGACTTTCTGTTTTTCTAATGGTTTCTTTTTTTCCTTTTTTTTGGTTCTCTTCACTATAAAATATGGTTCGACTTAATTGAGTTTTATTTGTTCCGTCGCTAGCTTCAAGAAGAAAGTAGTTGTTTCCATTTTTAGAACTAAGGTTAACGGTGTAATCAAACCCCCCTGAAACAGTTAATGGTATTTTTAATCCATTTATGGTTAAGTCTAGTCCATTTTTTACGATTCCTTTAAACTTTACTTTGGATTGATAAACAGTCATATTTTCATTTTTTGGTCGCTCTAAAATAATTTCAGGGACGGCAAATAAATAACTACTTAACAAAATAAATAAAAAAATTTTATATTTGAAAGTCATAAAAAACACTTCCTAATCGAAATACTTTTTTTCGATTTTTACGACGAATAAAAATTTTATCTTTTGAAATATTTGAAATCGTTAAATCATTAATTTGATCTCCTTTTTTTACGATATGCCCAGAAACTAAGGCTTTATATTCATTATTAACTTCCCAAATTGCAGATACTTTATATTCAAAAATAGTCATTTCCTGAGGTTCAGATTGCCGTTCTTTTCTTGCTTGATTTGGTCCTGGTTTTGGTGCTGAAAAAAATGGGTTATTTCCCCACCTTGTACTATTTGATTCAAGCATCTTTGGAGGGTTTGAATTTAGCAATTCAAATAATGGCTTATCATTGGTTGATTTTGTTGGAATATTGGGTTGATTTAGAACGAATTTACTTTCTTCACTAGAGGTATGAATAGTGAACAAAATGATTAAGGCTAAAATACTTATTTTCTGGTTTTTAAGATCTTTCATTATCATAGTTCTTTTATATTTATCGGTTAGATTAAAAAATACCTTGAAGATGTCCGATCTAAATTTATTGTTAAAAAAATCGATAATTATGCTATGTTTAAATTGACTTGGATAATTCTTACATATTTTGTAATTGTTTTATCCTATGTTCTAAATGTTTTAATTACGGAAATGCCGTTGGATCATCGGTATAAGAAATTGAAATTTCTTTTTTCGCTTAAAACGTTGCTGTCTGTATTTTTTAGGCCCTTAATTTATTGGTTTCAAGCTGATTTTGAATCACAACCTATTTTAATAAAGTTGCGTCACATTTGTGTTTTATTTGTTACATTTATTTTATTTTTGACTTATTATATGAGGTTCACGGTTTTAATCCCAGTGACTCATTTCATTGTTTTTTCAATTTTAATTATTTGTTTTTTTACTGATTTTGAACACCAAATTATTCCTAACGAAATGTCATTTGGATTAATTTTTGTAGGTATTGCATATGGAATTTTTAAAAATGATTTTTTGGATTCGTTTCTTGGTATGATGTTGGTTATTTTAGTTTTCTCATTGTTTACAATTATTATTCATTTATTTGGTGAGTCTCACGCGTTTGGCGCTGGAGATATAAAGCTTTGCTTAGGTATAGGATCTGTTTGGGGGTGGCAAGTTACTGCTATTGCGCTTTATTTTACGTTTTTAATTGGAGGCATTGTGGGCTTTTATTTTCTTGTGATTAAAAAGAAAAGTAAACACTCTTATTATGCTTTTGCCCCTGTAATTATTATTGGACTTTTAGTTGCATTAGTATATACAGATAATATATTTGATTATTATTACCCTTGGATTAATAATTCATTTCAGATTGAATCATTGCACCTTAAGCTTTGACCCATTCTTTAGCGTCTTTCATAAATGATGATATTCCACTTTGGGTTAGTGGGTGATCAAATAGTTTCATTAATGTACTTGCCGGAATGGTTGATACATCTGCACCTATTTGAGCTGCCTCTAGTATGTGAAGAGGGTGCCGAATACTTGCCGCTAAAATTTTAGTGCTAAGTCCGTAGTTATCAAAAATACTTCTTATTTGACTTATGATAGTTAAACCATCATGCCCAATATCATCAAGTCGGCCTAAAAAAGGACTTACATAAGTTGCCCCGGCTTTTGCTGCAATTAGTGCCTGTAAAGGTGAGAAAATAAGTGTAACATTGGTTTTGATATTTTGTTTAGAAAGTTCTTTAACTGCCTTCATTCCTTCAGGTGTCATAACAACTTTGATTACAATATTCTTTCCCCATGAAATGTATTCATAAGCTTCTTTAATCATTTCTTCAGCGGTATCGCCTAATGTTTCAACAGATATTGGTCCACTAATACAATTTGATATTTCTTGAATGGTCTTTTTATGATCTTTTCCGGCTTTTTTAATTAGTGTAGGATTTGTTGTCACACCATCAACTAAACCCATCTCATTAGCTTTGGCAATGTCTTCTATTTCAGCACTATCTATAAAAAATTCCATTTTTAACTCCTAAAAAATCATTAACACTATATTAGCAATAAAGAAGATGAAATTAAATCCTTTCTTTTTTAAATTTTAGAGCTATAGAGTTAATGCAATAACGTTGTCCTGTTGGTTTCGGTCCATCTAGAAATAAATGTCCTAAATGTGATTTACATTGTTTGCAGTGAACCTCAATTCGTTTCATGCCATGAGATAAATCAGTTTCTACTTCAATACTTTCTTGAATACAATCAAAAAAGCTTGGCCACCCTGTGCCAGAATCGTATTTAGTATTGGATTTAAATAGCTTAGTATCGCATATTGTACAAAAATAAATACCAACTTCTTTATTATTTAAATGTTCACCTGTAAAAGGTGCTTCTGTGCCTTTGTTAAAGCAAACATGCTTTTTTAATTCTTCGTCCATTTTTTAAATATACAAAATATCTTTGTTTTTTGCGTGTTTTTTCTATTTTGATAGATCTATCTTTTTTTTTAGTTTATCTTTGATTAAACTTAGATCATGAATTCAAATGAAGTTTTAATTTATCCGGTTCCATGGGATGTAACTACAACGTTTAGAAATGGTACTGCCAGTGCTCCATTTGGAATTGAATCTGTTTTTCATCAAATGGATGATCAACATCCATTTCAAAAAGATATGCCTGATATTCGTTTCTTAAAAGTGAATGATCAAATTCAAAAGTTACAGAATGCAGCGATTAAAAAATCACGATTAATTATTGATCAACTTAATTTAAATCAACCTTTAAATGAAAATGATAAAAAAGACTTATTATTCATTAATGATGCGTCAAAACAAATGAATCGCTGGGTATACGATGATTTAATAACATTGGCCCAAAATAACAAGATTATTTTATGTGGTGGTGAACACGGAGTAGGGTATGGTTTTGTTCATGCACTATGTCAGTATTATTCTGATTTTTCAATTCTTCAAATTGATGCTCATATGGATTGTCGATTGGCTTATTTTGGATTTGATTTTTCACATGCTTCGATTATTAGGAATTACTCAAACTTAAATGCTGTCTCATCCATTACTCAAGTAGGAATTCGGGACTTTGATGCAAGTGAGATTGAATTTTCTATGAAATCAAATACCAAATTTTCAACATTCTTTGATTATGATATACATAAGCGACTGTTTGAGGGTGAGACTTGGTTTCAAATTTCAAACTCAATTGTTAACTCTTTATCTGATTTAGTTTTTATAAGTTTGGATATAGATGGTTTAATGCCATACTTGTCGCCAAATACAGGTACGCCTGTGCCTGGTGGTTTAAGTTATAATCAGTTGGTTTATTTATTGGATTTGGTTCAAGAACATAGAACGATTATTGGTGCCGAGTTGGTTGAAGTAAATGGGGGGGGAGAAAATAATTGGGATGCTATTGTTGGTTCAAGACTACTGCAACTTATGGCAGGTACTTTTGTTTAACAAAATAGAAATGCTCTTGATTTCCTTTGGTTCCTTTTAGTGAAGATGCTTCGTTAATTAATATTTCAAACCCCAGTGTTGAAAACTGTTTATTAACTTCGGTTAAAATTTCATGTATATTATCCTCATTAGTGATAACGCCACCAAATTCAACTAGCTCTTTTTTTGCTTCAAATTGAGGTTTTATTAAAATGATAAACTCACACTCTTTTTGTAATAAATTTATAAGGTTTGGGATGATTTTAAATGCGCTAATAAATGATACATCCATAACAACAAGATTGATATCATTAATAGTTAAATGGTGCTTACGTAAAGAATCATTAATTTCTTTTTTTGTAACTTCTCTAGCATTTGTACGTTCTAATAATGATAAATTATTCTTTTTTCGAAGCTTATAATCTAAAATTCCATATCCAACATCAATTCCTAATACATGTAAAGCTTCACCTTGAATTAAAACATCAGAAAAACCACCCGTTGAAATTCCAACATCAAGTACACACTTATTTTTAATGTCAATGTTATTTTTATTTATAAACCCAGCAAGTTTGTCTCCACCACGGGATACAAATTGTGATTTTTTTTCTTTGATTCGAATATGACTTGATAATTCACATAATGTGCCAGGTTGGGTAATGACTTTATCGTCAATCAGTATTTTCCCAGCCAATATATACCGTTGTGCTTCATCTTTTGATGATATGAAACCTCGTGTAACTAACAATTCGTCTAATTTTAATTTTTTCATTTTAAGAGAGTCGGTCTTTAAAGTTGAAATAACATGACCTTTTTATTATTTTGATTTTTTTATGTATATTTAAGGTTGCTTTATACCATTAAAATTCGATGTTTTTACGATGGTGTAGTGTCCCATATCAAGAAAGATTAACTTTTCACCAATTGTTAGTTTCTTGTTAAACGAATAGGGCCCAATTACATCGCCCGCTAAGCATGTGTTTCCGCCAATAAAGTAATTATATTTGTTTTCATTTTCTTTCCCACCATTTAAAATATCAGGTCGATAGGGGTACTCTAAGACATCCGGCATATGACCAGTAATTGATAGATCACATATGGCCGTTTCTTTTTTGTTGTTTACAATGTCTAAAATTGAAGTTTAATAATAAACAGTATTTCGTGCAATCGCGTCACCGGGTTCGAGTATCACTTGTAAATCATATTTTTTTTGCCAGTAATTTATGGTTTTGATCAGTAATTCTAAATCGTATTCATGACTTGTAATCAAATGTCCACCACCCCAATTCATCCATTTCAATTTATGCAGGTTATTACCAAATTTTAATTCGATTTTTTCTAAAATCTTGATTAGTGAGTTAGCGTTTTGTTCGCATAGTGCATGGAAATGCAGCCCTTCAATTTGATTGAAATAGTCGGATGAAAACAACTCGATGGGGATTCCTAGTCTTGAATGTGGGGCACAAGGGTCATATTTTTCAGTTGGTGCTGTTCCTAATTGTGGATTTATTCGTAATCCTAAGCTTGGATTAATTTGCGTAACATGATTTTTAAACTGTTCAAATTGGGCTATACTATTGAAGCTTATTTTTGTTCCTATCGTATTGAATTGATGGCATTCTTCTTTATTCATTCCAATTGAATGAACGTGGACTTCATTATTAAATTCCTCAAGTCCCAGTCGAGCTTCATAAATTGAGCTTGCTGTTACACCATCTAAAAATAATTTTAGTTGTGGGAAGGTTGCAAAAGTTGAAAATCCTTTTAGAGCAAGAATGACCTGACAATTTGTTTCTTGTTTTAATTTTTTGATAATTTCAAGATTTTTACCTAACGCTTTTTCATCAACTAGATAACATGGTGTTGGTATAGAATTAAGT
>JAYNJH010000031.1:13923-17976 GCA_038109885.1 Candidatus Margulisiibacteriota bacterium
AAAATTAATGATTTTCCATGGTAGCCCTTGATTATTTAGTTCTTCCATAAAAGGATTGGCATTGAGCTCTTCCATATTAAACACACCGCTCCCTTTCCATGTTTCATTAAGAATTAGTTTGGCTCCGATCATTGCAGGAACACCCGTTGTGTATGAGACTGCCTGTGCGTTAACTTCATGATGGCATTGTTGGTGTTCACAAATATTGTAGATTAAGATTGTTTTTGATTTTCCTGCAACGGTTCCTGAAATAATGCATCCAATGCATGTCTTTCCTTCATAGTTTTCACTTATTTCAGCGGGGTTCGGCAGAACTTCTTTTAGAAATTCAAGAGGAATGATTGATTGGCCTTTAAAGTTTATTGGTTTTATACTTGTTAATCCAACATTTTGAAGTACATTGAGGTGATTTAAATAAGTATCAGAAAATGTCATCCAGAATCGTATTTGTTGAATAGATGGGAAATGTTTTACTAAGGATTCTAGCTCTTCATGAAATAACAAGTACGCTTTTCTTGTTCCTATTTCAGGAAACTCTATTTCTTTTTTTATTGATAGGGGGAGGGTTTCTATCCATTGATTGTTTGAGAAGTAGCGTCCATTTTGAGTTATTTCTCTAATGTTTATTTCTGGGTTGAAGTTTGTTGCAAATGGATGCCCATGATTGCCATCATTGCAATCGATAATATCAACTTTTGTTATTTCATCAAAAATGTTTTGTGCTGAATACTTTATAAACATATTGGTAACACCTGGGTCGAATCCAGATCCAAGTAACGCCATTCGATCTTTATTTTTGAATTTATCATGGTATGCCCATTGCCATTCGTAAGAAAATTTTGCTTCATCTTTAGGTTCGTAGTTTGCAGTATCAAGGTAATGTGTGTTTGTTTCAATGCATGCATCCATAATTGGCAAGTCTTGATAAGGTAATGCCATATTGATTACGATTTTGGGATTTACTTTCTTAATTAAATTAACTGTTTCAGTAACATTGTCTGCATCCAATTGATATATATTGATGTTATCATTACATTCTTTTTTGATTTTCTCACATCGACTTAATGTTCTTGATGCTAGGTGAATATCAGTAAATACTTCTTTATTCATTAAACATTTTTTTACAACAACTCGGCCAGCCGCTCCGGCGCCAATAATTAAAACTCTACTCATATTCACTTCCTTTTATGTTAATTTAGTTAAGTTATTATGATAAATTAATTATTTTTTGAAAAGAGTTGTGCACTAAATTTTCTTGATTTGAATCTGTTGATTATGTAAAATCAGTTCATGTCTTCTAATCCATTAGTGACATCCATTCAGTCACCTCAATTTTTTTACGAAGTTCATTCATCGGAACGCTTTAAGGGTTTGTGTCGAATTCTTGATCAGTTTATTAATGGTTCAGCAATCATTTTTTGTCGTACAAAAAAGGATGTGGATCATATTTCTGAGAAGCTTACTTTATTAAATTATGCGGTTGCAAGTTATCATGGAGATTTATCCCCAACAGCAAGGGAAAAGGGGATGAATTCTTTTAAAGACGGACTATCAAAAATTCTTGTATTGACTGATATTCCTACGGATATAAAGGGGTTTCCAGATATTGATCTTGTTCTTTTTTCGATCATTCCTCAAGACCCTGATTCTTATATTCAAAGAATTATCCGTCTTGAAGCTTCGCTAAAAGTTAGGGAGGTAGCTACATTAATTTCTTCAAATGAGATAAAGAAAATTGCATTTATTAAACGTGTTACAAAATCTGAGATATCGCAAAAGAAGTTCATGACTGTCAAGGATTTAATTTCTTTAAAACAGGTTGATTTGCATACTAATTTAAAAGCTAAAGATCAGAACGAGTTAGATCCTTCGGTTAAAGCATTTACCCAGGATTTACTTAACGAGTTTGATCCAGTACATATTATTTCTTTTTTACTCGAAAATGGAACTCATGGTTCTTTTTCCCAAGCGGGTTATGATGATTTGAATTTGTTGCAATTAACCAATTCAAAAAAAAATGAATTAAATAATTCGACACAAATGAGTGATGTAGATCATGGCCAAGAGCGGTTATTTATTGCCATTGGAAAAACGGATGATGTTGATGACGAAAAATTGAAAGAATTTTTGTTTATTGAAACAAATATTGAAAAATCAAACTTTTCTGAAATTAAAATTTTTGAGACTTTTTCTTTCTTTGTTGTTTCCTCTGAAAATGCTGATATTATATTGGAAATATTTCGTCGTAAAAAACGGGGTAAGCGTTCTATTGTTGAGCGTGCAAAAGGAAAAGATTCAAAACGTAAAACTTAGTTTTCGTAAAACTCATTTCCAAAATTGATTGGTTTTCGTCCATTTTCTTTACGCCACTTGTTAGTATCTCGTAAAGAATAAACGCAACCACAGTACTCTTGTTTATAAAATGACATTTCTTTCGAAATTTTATACATTCTCTCAGCCCCACCACGTTTTCTCCAATTATAAGTCCAATAGGTTAAATTGGAATATCGTTTTGCTGCTCGAGTTCCACAGTCGTTGATTTGATCAAAATTTTTCCATCGTGAAATACCTAAGCTACTTGTAAATGTAGAAAATCCATTTTCAGCAGCATAAAGGGCTGTGCGTTCAAATCTTATGTCAAAGCATTTTGTACATCGCTCCCCACGCTCTGGTTCGTTTTCTAGTCCTTTTATTCGATCAAACCAGTTGTCAGTATCGTAGTCAGCATCAATGAACTTGATTCCAGTTTTTTCAGCATATCGTATATTTTCTAGTTTGCGCAGCTCGTATTCTTTGATTGGGTGAATATTCGGGTTATAAAAAAATAAAGTTAAATCAAGGCCAGAAGCCTTCATTGATTGAATAACCTCACCACAACAGGGTGCGCAACATGTATGTAATAAAATATTGCGATTGTTATTTGGTGGCGTAAGAGGATCTTTACTAAATTGATGATATTCGTTATCGAACGAGTGCATTATTGGATTCAAGAACCATTTCACGCTGTTCTTTTTTGAAATCCACCAATTTTTTTTGTAAATCAGAACTAGCAACAGCTAATATTTGCGCTGCTAGAATACCCGCATTTTTTGCACCGTCTACACCAACACAGGCTACTGGTACACCTGGAGGCATTTGAACAATGGATAAAAGAGAATCTATTCCTGCAATTGAAATTGTTGCCTTGATTGGAACTCCAATAACTGGCTTTGATGTTATCCCTGCAACAACACCAGGAAGATGCGCTGCGCCGCCTGCACCGGCAATAAAAACATCACTGTCTGAGTTTTCAACAAACTCAATTGTTTCGTGTGGTGTTCTATGTGCTGATAGAACATTAATGTCATATGAAATGCCAAAACTTTTAAGCATTTCAACAGCTTTATTCATTATTTCTAAGTCGGATTTTGAACCCATTAAAATTGATACTTTGTTATTCATAATAGAATTATCTTAAATTCTCTTATTAAATTAGTAAAGATTAATTTACATTGATATTCCTCGGATCTTGCTGCCAAAGCATAGTGTCATGACTTCATTACACTGATTTACAACGTCTTCCGAATGAGACTCTGATAATGCTAAGCAAAGATCAACAGTAGTTGTTGTATATGGATTGAGTATAGTTTCGTTAAGTAGAGATAAGCAGATTTGATGAACACTTTTTACTAAAACTGTGTGTTTGCAGTTTTCAAAATTTAAAAGAAGACGGCAGTATTTATTTAAATTCTTTTTGTTTGGATGAATATAATTATCAAAGCATGAAAAACGAATATACTCTTTCAAATTGTAGATCGCACTAACCGATAGTGAAATGTCACTTTTTTTAATATCTAAACTAAACTGATCAAAGGAGCGGTTTAGTTCGAAATTGAATTTTTGTTTTAAAGTATTTGTGTTTTTAATTTGCATAAAGCCTCCAAAGACTTTATGCCCAAAATAAAACGTTTTAAAACATTACTTTTCTTCTTTATAAGTTACGTGTTTTTTTAATAGAGGGTCAAATTTTTTAATTTCAATTCGATCAGGGGTATTTCTAGAGCTTTTCTCTGT
>JAYNJH010000032.1:0-5123 GCA_038109885.1 Candidatus Margulisiibacteriota bacterium
ACGAATCGCATCGGCATGACCATTTATGGCTGCCATAAAAACAATTGTTTCACCATTCTCATTTTGCTCGTTTAAACGTTGGTTTAGCTTGGCTATCTCTTCATCAGAAAACTGTATACCATTCGTAATATTGGCATATTTTTGTGAAATAATATGAAAGAATAAACTCAGTTCCTGCTGGCTCCATGTTTCAGGTAGGTTCTTAATGGTTTCAATTACCGTATCCCTTGTTCCATGAGCTAATTTTATAACCGATCCCCTAACCCCATTTCGCAAACAAAATGATTCCGCACCTACTGTTTGCTCGTTTCCTGACTCCGTTACTACAAGGGGGGCTCGATTCTTTCGGTTTAATTTTGCGGATAGGAGCTCTCTAATTAATCGTTCACTTGGATAGAAAATCGGAGGAAATGTACCTTCTTTCTCTAAGATAAGTTCGAAATCATTTGGAGTATACCTTGGTGGATCAGCAATAAAAGCTCTCTCATCTAGCTCATCGCGAAGTTCATTAATAAAAGATGGTGAATAGTGTTGGGATAATGCATTGTCATCTGCGATTTGATTAAGGTAATCACATAGCATTGTGCATTGTTCTGGATTTTCATTAATCTCATCGGTTATTGCTCTGACCCAATAATCGAGGCTTAATCGAGTATTACCAATAACACGCTTAAACGAGGCTTCAATCATTTGATTAACGAAAGGCGTTGTATGATTATAAATATCTTCAGGGTAGCTTCCACCATATAACCCAATATTTTCATCGAGCCACTTTCGTACGGGTTCGATTTGATGCGCACTTTGCGGGTCTGGAGCATTAAAGAAAATGCGTTCATTAATGTCATTTAGTATGTCTCCGGATAGCTTATTGACCACAGAAATGATCATTGCGTTAAGTTTTAGTTCAAATATGGATTTTGTTTCACACGTCATTTGTGCCGATTCCAGAACTTGCATTAAAGTGTTCTTTTGACCGGTATAACAAACAGGCTCTGTTATAACTGATTTTACAAGTGTTTTGATGTTTTCATTTTGTGTTTTTAACAGAGTTTCTTGAATCTGCAATAACATGGTTCGTAAACAACTTTTTTGATCCGGCTTAAATGAATTGAAACTTGTCATGTATTTATCCATTATTGGCTGTTCGATATCAGGAAAGACAGACAAAATAATGGTTCGAAGTTGATCTTCTTCGGGCTGATCCTGCTCACTGGTATTCAAACCACCCACAACGGTTACCTCTGGCACAAAAAAGGTATCTGTGGTTAAGTGCCTTATTCGTAACACACTCAGTAAATTCGCTGTAGTCATATCGCCACTTGTAAAATTAACACATTCGTCTTGTAAAACTTGTGGTCCAGATTGTAACGCTAGCATTTTCTGTCCGGGCTTATAAATTTCTTGAGCTTTACTTCGATTGCTTGGCAACCAGCTTATTTCATAATTATTTAAATTCATGGTAATCTCCTAAAATCCCATCAAGGGAGTTGATATTTGTTGGGATGGTGCTTAAGTCATCAAATAGTCAAAGTGCAACTGTGTGCATTTTGGTGATTAAGCATGAGTGGGTTTAGGCTAACGCCAAATAAGACGCACCACTCCTAGGAATTAATTACAACGTTTTGGAATTGAGGTGGTGTCCAACCCCAACGAATACTACCTGTTGCAAAGGTAATTTGACGCAATATTTGTGTGCCCTTTACATTAATGGTCACATGAATCAATTTAAAAATATTTTTTTGCTTGCAACTCATATTTATAGTCCAATTCTACTAAATATCGACGAGTATACAATAATCTTTCAAGAAAATGAACGTTTAAACTTATTTATTTCAGATTTGATTAAATTATTATTAATAACATTGATATTAAAATAATCCTGAGGCCCTGAACTTTTTCCATAAAAAATATTTACAGGTGAATGCTATGCACGCTTGTTCTTTGAATTTTTGTATCGGCATTGTTTTTTTGCTTTATTGTTTTTCTTTCTAAATGCCCTCCGACTAGACTTTGTATACTCGCTAATCGCAATAATGAGCTTTGCTTTTTTTCAGTTTTTGTACCATAGGAAAAAGTACTTGCTGATATTATTTTTTATTTGTTAATAAATACTCATTAAATAGATCATGAACTGTAACTGAATATGGAAAATCAAAATGATCTGGAATATTATAGAGAGCCATAAAATGGAAATGTTTGACATGACAGCTTTGTAAAAACTGTGCTAACTTAATGTCAAAATTTTTCTTTTGGGATGGTGCCCTGAAAAAAACCTTTTCATGTCACATAAATGATCGTTTATGTGATACTACAACATTAGTTTCTGGGACTAAGTTCCTCTAAGACTCTGAGTGTATTGGTATCAACTAGAGTTGCAAATTGAAGGGCTGTATGACCTTCTTCATTCCTTGCATTCACATCAGCACCTAAATCATTCACTAAGAGTCTGACGATGTCAGTGTGTTCTTGAGCAACTGCTAAATGAAGGGCTGTATGACCTTCTTCATTCCTTGCATTCACATCAGCACCTAAATCATTCACTAAGAATTTGACGACATTGAGGTTTCCATTGCCCGCTGCAAGATGTAGGGCTGTATTACCCCATTTATCAGTTGCATTCATATCTGCACCAAATTCATATACTAAGAATCTAAGGGTGTGGAGATGTCCATTGGCCGCTGCAAGATGTAGGGCTGTATTACCATACACATCAGTTGCATTCACATCCTCGACATGTTCTTTCAAGAATTCAAGGATGTTAAGATGTCCATGACCAGCGGCCCTATGAAGGACTTTACTACCATATTTATCCGTTACATTCATATCTGCGCCTAATTCATTTACTAAGAATCTGAGGGTGTGGAGATGCCCCCTAGTAGCTGCTATATTAACGGCTGTACGACCTTCGTTATCTTTTACCTCTAAATTTACCCCACGCCTTAAGACGTTTAGAATATCGTTTGCTTTACCATATCTCGCAAAGAGTAAGAGCTGTGAATCTATTGCCATAACAGAAACAATATCTTTTCGACAGCTTGGACAATCTACAGATGATTTAGATACCATCTCTTTTTCAATCCATGTTTTCAGTGACTGTCTGTCAAATATATGACCACAATCTGTTAATGTAGATTCATGTACATCAATCGTATCTTGTTTAATCGGACATATAAATCCGTGCTTTTTAATGGTATCTAATTTAAGCCGACTTATTGTCCCTCTAATTCTTCTCTGTATATTGGTTGCGGCTTTAGTTCTTATCCTTTCGGGATTTTCCCCTTGTGATTCCAAGGTATTAACAGCGGCACTCGATCCAACGATAACTTGTTCGTTTGTGCGTCCTTTCCCTCCAGTTTGTGATCGTACTGTTGGTATTGCATCGCCTATTCGTGTCATTTAAATCTCCTCTAATCTCATCATTGTAACTTTTTTAGCCCTTCACAAATTAACATTTCAGAAACCAACATTCAATATTTCCGCCCATTATAAATGGATTGCATTTCGTTAATGAAAATTTAACAACGGACAAATCTACGGACTGACAAATTAATAAAAATCGATAATTAAGCACATAGTGACTTATCCCCCTGCCAGAAACAAAGGTAAAAACCACGGACAAAATTCATGATTTTGGGTTTAAAGCTAGGGTAGTTTGCTCGGTATTAATTTGTTGAAAAACACCACTAATTTTCGTTGGTGTTTTTTATTGCATTATCATTCTCTTTGACAGTATCATTAGAAGAATAATTTTTTCTTAATGTATCGATACTAGTACTCATATCGGATTCCTCAGTACTTTCAATATGCTTATTCGGCACATATAATTGTTCGGTGTTTGGTTTTCGGTTGATTAGATCCCACGCTTTTACTTTCCCCTTGCCTCTTATATCCAATTCTCCGTTATCTACGAAATCAAAATCGTCAATCAATCGTACTTTTACAGCGTTTGATACTTGAATCGTATTTGGTTTTGCATGGGACTCTATTCGGCTGGCAACATTGACAACATCACCCCATAAATCAAATGTAAACTTATGAATTCCCACAACGCCTGCAACGACTGTTCCCGTATGAATCCCTATGCGTATTTCCAATGGGTGATCAAACGTTTTGGTGAATTCCTTGAATTGCTTTAATCCCTCAATTGCGAATTCCGCAATACGCTGACAATGCAACGGATCCCGCTCTGGTATTCCCCCCACAATCATGTAGGCATCTCCAATTGTTTTTATTTTTTCTAATTTCATTTCTTTGGCCAATGTATCAAATATTCCAAATATACGATTAAGCATTCCAACCAATTCGCGTGGCCCTACTTGTTCTGATAACTCTGTAAAGCCCACAAGATCTGCAAATAGAACACTGACTTCGGGATATGTTTCGGCGATTGTAGTTTCACCCTTTTTAAGGCGACTGGATATTTTTTTTGGTAAAATATTGTTTAAAAGATCATCAGATCGTGTTTGCTCTATCTGTAATTGTTTATTACGTTCAGATTCATTTCTGGTTTTTTCTTCCGCCTCTATAATTGCATTTGATAGTTTTTCGATCATTGTATCAAACGTTTTCCCTACGGATCCTAGTTCATCGGCCCCTTTTATATTGCTCCTTGCATTTAGATCACCATCTAATATTTTTATAGAGGTATTTAATAGCTTTTGAGCCCTGTTTAGTATTCTTTTATTAAGTATCCATATCATTAATATGAGTGTAATTATTAGAGATACACCTGATATTACTATTAGCAACACTAATTTTTGCGCCAATTTGTTTAGTTCTGTTAGTTTTTTTTCTGTTCGCTTGTCAACTAAATGTATGAACGTTTTGATTGGCTCCATAATGCTTGCCTTTTCGATGTGATATTGTTGTCCATGCATTAATCTTATTGCCATTTCGCGATCAGGTTGCTTCATTATATTGAAATCACCACTTCCATCATCAAATTTACCTTCAATTGCGTTCATTGCTATATTCTCTAAACTCACTAATTTATCGGATTTCCCTTGTGCTTTTCTAAGTTCATTAAATTCGCTCATTGTAAATCCTGCGTTAATCATGTTAGTTTCCAATGGCTGTTTGTTTACGCCGTCTGTGGAAGGCTGGGCCCGGTGGTTTGCAATGAG
>JAYNJH010000032.1:5133-14333 GCA_038109885.1 Candidatus Margulisiibacteriota bacterium
CCCAATATACGTTTTGATAGTCATCGGGCCTTGATAAAATTCCATTTCTAATATCCAGTACCTGTTGAAAGTATTTTTTATATTTTTTATCGCCGGTTGTTACATACGTTCGTGCAAATCGTGTTAAATCGTCAGACGATTGTCTTAACTCATCGGCTAATTGGAGTGATTGATGTCGATTGGTTTGTGCTTTTTCAACATCATCGAGAGTATTTTTAAGTTTAAATGCCATTGTAATGGTTGCAATAGAAAAACTACATATTATGATAAAAAAGATTATTAGGGTTTTTCGTATATTCATAATGAACATTTGTTTTTTCAATGAGGCAATTTAAATGCAATTAATAAATTAGCTAGCCGCCCCCTTCGCGATGGGTATATTTTAAAGAATCCAACTTTCGATCTAAACGATCCATTTGCGGAATTAATCGACCACTAAACCACTTAGATTCTTTTTGTTCTAATGCCTGTTTAGCATTTGAGATTTCATCTTTAATAGCAATCAATACCAATCTCTCTAACGGATCTTTAGAAATGTCGTTTGGTTTCAACTAGCAAATTTGTAACCAATTAATTTTCAGGCATTTAATTAAAAGTAACTGTTGATAACAGCTCCAAAGATCAATCAGGGAAATTAAGTAGTACTAAAAAATGTTTGAATTACCATTAACGAAAATCAAAATTTTAAAATGCGGCTCAATATTGAATTTTGACTTTTAAAATGATAGCTTAAACATGTCAGAGAACGTCATCGCGATTGTAATTTAGGAGATCATCATGGCAGATATATCGCAAGTTGTCCCAAAGGGGATGAAATCGCCGCTCGTATTGGTTACAAATAATCCTCTTAATGAAACTGTTTCTGCCCGTGAAACGGTGGCCTCTAATCCAAGGCCAATAATCTCTAAATCCGCAACCCATATCCAACGGTTTGTTAGAGGGCAATTAACTAGAATCAAACTAAACGCTCTTATCCGTCAAAATTTCAAATGCCCAATCACCCAAGATAATATCTTATTAATAAATGCCACACTAACAAAATGCGGGCATATTTTTGATCGCACATCACTGAATACTTGGATTAAGGGGAGACCATCTGTCGCCTGTCCAAGCTGTCGATGCAATATAGTTTCTATAAATTCACAACTCCTACTTTTTGCACAAAAAGGTGCGACAGATGATCTTCGAAACATTATCAAATTTGGGGCAAATGTTCATGCGACTGACGAGGATGGGTGGACGGCTCTCCATTTGGCAGCCGCGAAGCATCAGCCAAAAATCGTTGATCAATTAAACTTACTTGGGTCAAATTTAACGGCCACTTATCGTGCTTGGAACTTTCTACTTAATATTGCTCGTTTTGATAGCAAAAAAACCACTTGTGCCGTAACCGAATTTGGGGCAAATATAAAAGCCAATTACCGTGCTTGGTCCGCACTCCTAAAAAAAGAAGGTTCCAGCCAAACTAAAACAGCATGTGCTTTAAAGGCATTCAAAAAAAGTTTAAAAGTGACTTATTGCATGTGGTCTAGACTTCTTGCTGATGCATATTCTGAACACACAGAAACCCTTCGCGCATTAGCGATTCTTGGAAAGCATTTAGAATCTATATACCTTAGATGGGTAGCACTGCTAAATGTGGCTCGTTTGCCCCACTTAGAAACCATTCATGTCCTTATTGAATCCGGTGCAAATTTGGATGCCACAAACAAGAATGGTTGTACAGCACTTCATTTGGCTGAACAAAATGGTAACAAAGAAATCGCTCAAATATTAATAAATGCCGGGGCATCCCCCGCATCTTAGACTTCTATCAATTAAATAAAGCCGTGAATTAGAGCAAAAACCATTTTTTTTTTTTATATTTAAATAAAAAAAAATCATACGTGCTAAACTCTAATTATGGCCATCATTGAAATCAATAATGTTACAAAAACATATCATAATGGTCTTTTAGCACTTAAGCCAACCTCATTATCAATAGAAAAGAATGAAATATTCGCACTTCTTGGTCCTAATGGCGCTGGCAAAACCACGCTCATTGGGCTGGTATGTGGTTTGATAAACTTATCAAGTGGCACCGTTAGCGTTGATGGGCATGACCATATTCGTGCTGCAAAATATGTTCGACAACAAATTGGCCTTGTCCCCCAAGAATTAACTACCGATATGTTTGAAACGGTTTGGAATACCGTCACATTAAGTCGCGGCCTTTTTGGCCTCTCTCCCAACCCAGATTATATTAACACTTTACTCAAAACAGTATCCTTACATGACAAAAAATCGGCTCAACTCCGCCAGTTATCTGGGGGAATGAAGCGTCGCGTCATGATTGCCAAGGCACTATCCCATGAACCCAGCATATTATTTTTAGACGAACCAACTGCCGGGGTAGATGTTGAGTTAAGAAAGGAAATGTGGGACACCGTACGTCAACTTCGTGACTCTGGGGTTACCGTTATTTTGACAACCCATTATATTGAAGAGGCAGAAGATATGGCCGACCGAATAGGCATTATTCGCCAAGGGGAATTGATTCTGGTTGAAGAAAAATCATCATTAATTAAAAAGTTAGGCAAAAAAACAATGGATATTGAATTATCTAGCCCTTTACAAGCGCTTCCAGATTCGTTAAAAAACCATGCCCTTCAATTGAACAATCAAATATTAAGCTACACTTATGACTCAAAAAAAGAACATAATCGCATTTCAATTATTTTTGATTTACTTAAACAAGAGGGCATTTACTATCTTGATTTTCAAACAATGCAATTCCGCCTTGAAGAAATTTTTGTAGCATTGGTTAACCAATGAACTTGCGTGGCATTTTTTCATTATACCGTTTTGAAATGGCTCGAATGTGGCGAACGCTTGGCCAGAGTATCGCATCCCCAGTAATATCCACCTCCCTTTATTTCATTGTCTTTGGATCAGCAATTGGATCATCAATTCAGGAAATTGATGGGATTCCTTATGGTTCATTTATTGTTCCTGGTCTCGTCATGCTCTCAATTTTAACTCATAGTTTATCTAATGCATCATTTGGAATCTATTTTCCAAAATTCACAGGTACAATTTATGAAATTTTATCGGCACCAATGTCAGCACTTGATATCATATGTGGGTATGTTGGTGCCGCAACAACCAAAGCCATGATTTTAGGAATATTAATCCTTATTACTGGTCAGTTTTTTGTCCCATTTCAGATCTTGCACCCATTTATTATGTTTTTATTTCTAGTCCTAACGGCCTTAACCTTCAGTTTATTTGGGTTTATCATTGGCATATGGGCAGATGATTTTGAAAAGTTGCAGATTGCCCCACTTCTTGTAATTACCCCCCTATCTTTTTTAGGGGGCAGCTTTTACTCGATTAAAATGTTACCCCCATTCTGGCAAAAAATATCCTTATTTAACCCTGTGGTTTATTTAATCAGTGGTTTTCGCTGGAGCTTTTATGGGCAATCTGACCTACCGATCTGGATTAGTCTGGCCATGATCCTTGTTTTTTTGTTTATTGGGATCGGCATTGTCCATTGGGTATTTAAAACTGGCTACAAATTAAAACCTTAACTTACTTTGAAAGGGAAAACTTCAAATTATATTTATATGCAATTAATCGAAACAGAAATGTAAAAATCACACAAATAACCAGACTTAAATTTTGTGAAAGCCCCTCAAAACGAGCCAAGATTGCAAACGCCACCCCATTTGCAAATGCTAATGAAGCATACAATGTCGATTCTTTACGAAAAATCATTGGGATTTCCTGACACAAACTGTCCCTTAATACCCCGCCAAATGCAGCTACAACCGTTGATAAAATACCAACAATAATTATTGGCAAATTCATTTGAATTGCCATCTGAGCCGTTGTAATTGAAAAAATGGCCATCCCTATCGCATCAGGAATCACCAGCCATTTTTCTTGAATTGTCACTTTTTTTAAACTGGCCATCAAAATGGCTATTGCAAGTAATATCAATGGGTATTCGGAATGCTGTATCCAATACAATGGCTGAATATCCAACATCACATCCCTAATGGTGCCACCACCCAATGCAGTTACCCCGCCAATAATATAAATACCGACAATATCGAACGACTTTTTTCTTGCTAAAATCATTCCTGATATTGCAAAGGCAATAATTCCCAAGGTTTCAATAATATAAAACATAGAATATAAATCTACCGACATTTGTTAACCTCCCAGGCATCAAATAATTATGTTAGGATGCATATATACCCATTTTATAAGGAGACTAATGATGTCACAACACTTAGAAACCATAACCCTTCATGCAGGTCAAAAACCTGAATCTTCCACGGGGTCCAGAGCCGTGCCAATCTACCAAACTACCAGCTATGTTTTTAAAGATACTGATCATGCCGCCAATCTATTCGCTTTAAAAGAATTCGGCAATATTTACACTCGTATCATGAATCCAACAACCGATGTTTTAGAACAACGTGTTGCGGCATTGGAGGGTGGAACTGCAGCGCTTTGTACCGCCAGTGGGATGTCAGCAATTTTTCTTGCCATTCATACAATTTGTGCGGCTGGTGATCATATTATCGCTTCAGCATCACTCTATGGTGGAACAGATACACTATTTCGTTATACATTACCTCGAATGGGGATTACCGTTGAGTTTATTGAGGACTTAACACCTGAAAAGATTAAATCTTATGTTAAACCAAATACAAAACTGGTTTATTTTGAAACAGTTGGAAACCCAAAAGGTGATGTATTGGACTTTGAAGGTCTCGCTGAAGCATCCCATGCTTATGGTATTCCAGTCATGGTTGATAACACATTTGCGCCCGGCTTGTGCCAGCCTATTAAACATGGTGTTGATATTGTCATTCATTCGTTAACCAAATGGATTGGTGGTCATGGCACATCAATTGGTGGCATTCTGGTTGATGGCGGCAATTTCGACTGGTCTCAAGGGCGGTTCCCTGAATTTACAGAAGCGGATCAAAGCTATCATGGCTTAAAATATTGGGATGTATTCGGTAATTTCCCAGGATTAGGTAATATTGCTTTTGCGATCAAAGCTCGCGTTCAAGGCCTTCGAAATCTAGGCATGGCCATCAGTCCGGCGAATGCCTTCCAATTTTTACAAGGGCTTGAAACATTAATGCTTCGCATGGAAAAACATGTTGAAAATGCAAAGTTACTAGCACATTGGCTTAAAAAACACCCAAAAATTGCATGGGTTAAGTACACAGGGTTTGAAGACCATGATAGTTATGAAATCTGTCAGCGTTACTTAAATGGTCATTTCCCGTCTGTTTTTACGTTTGGCATTAAAGGTGGCTATGATCAAGCCAAATCATTTATAAACAACGTAAAATTGGCCAGCCATTTGGCAAATGTTGGTGATGCAAAAACATTGGTTATTCATCCCGCATCCACCACACATCAACAACTCACTGAAACCGATCAATTGGCGGCGGGGGTTCTTCCTGACATGGTCCGCGTATCGGTTGGTCTGGAGCATATTGAGGATATTAAAGCGGACTTTGACCAAGCAATGAGCTAACAATTTTTTTTTCAACTTCACTTTCTTTAGCAACTCATTTAAACTATTGCTGAAGGAAGTGATTTGATTTGTCTGACCCGATAACCCCCAACCTACCTAGACGATCCGAAAGAATTCGTGATTTAAAGCGGCATGCCACTGATGCCAACGTCGGGAGAAATAAAAAGCAAAGGTTAGTTGAAACACGTCCCTTGATTCTACCATCGACGATTTCAAACTGTTCGATCGCGCCTCACGGCTTACCAAACCTTCCATATTCTGATGCTAATCAGATCCAACAACTAACAGAATCTTGTTTAATACAAATGGCCCCCCCTTTATTCGAAGGTGTTATTGCGAATTACTCATATTCTGAAATTGATTTTATTGGTAATGATTTATCGGAAATATTTTATGGATCAAAAAACAATATCCCTTTCCAACCTGAAACTCTGGATGGAAAAATCACACTTGAGGATTCCAAAAGACGTTGTTGCGAATTAAGATATACTGATTTCAAGTACAACAATACACCGATGCATGTTTTAGCATTATATGCCCCGTTTGAATATATTGACGATGTTTTTAATTATTTTAAAACCAAATTAAATTCGGAGGGCAAACCTATTTTTTTTGAAAAAAATCAAAAGAATACCTTTGGACTTACAGCCTATGATATTGCTAGGAGTCGTGCTACAACACAATATGAAATCGATATTGCATTAAAGTTTTTCAAGTTTTTCAATTCAAACTCAATTCCAACCAGCACCTTTGGCCATCGCCCACCAAAATGGAACCATCTTAATATTTGCATGAATGTTTCTCGTGAAAATTCAGTAAAAGCCTCTGCTGCCCGCATTTGCCGGCTCCCTTATCCAAAAACATTGGGATTATTAATCCCTGAAAAGAATCTAATTAGCGATCGCACTTGTAAAGCATTCAAAAGTATCAATACGGATTACTCAAGATTTTCTAAGACAACACTATTTGGTCTAACCCAACTAAAGGGAAATATATCCGAATTCACAACGCCCAATGATACTTGGCGCTGGTCAGAAAAAAAGCTGACTGCTCTTAATATAAAACAACTAACGCTAGACTTATGTTCCGTCGCCCCTTTCAACCAAAAAAAACAACTCCTCCAGTGCATTCATGACTTATTGGTACTTATGATCATCATTGATGATTTTAATGAGCTTGATCACCCCATTGTTAATGACAACCACTATCAATATTTATATTGCATTTTAGATGCGGGGCATGATGATACTAAATTTTCATCTGAGTTGGAACGCTTAGATCTGCAAGACTATGAATACAAAAGTGATCCAATATATCTCGAGCTAAAATCTTGTGTAAAGTTAATCGACCGCTTAACCTCAGGTGCGTTATTATGGCGTGTTGCACTTAAGGAGCACTTTGAATCCACTGTCTTTGAAAAGAAATTCATTCAAACATTAAGTATCAGTTATAACCATGCGCCAGACTCACTACTCGTTGATCAAACCCTCATTGCTTACTTTAACATTCTTGGGTCACGGACCATTGGGATTAATGTTATTTATCAAATCATGCTTGCAGCTCAAGGCGGTGACGACGCCAAAAGCCCAGAAATCCAGGAATTAACTCTAATTTTAGCCATTTTAGCTCGACTAAGTAACGACGCCCAATCTGGGCTCAAAGAAATGGCGGCAGGTTTTAACCATTTAGATGGGGCAACGCAAACATCACTTTGTAAAATAACTCTATTTCAAGAACCAATTAACGAAACACGACGTTTACTCCAAACCCATTTGGTTGAACTACCACCTTCTTATGCAATCACATGTGCTCAAGAAAAAAACAATTCCATTGAATTTGGCTATTTTTCATTGGTATCTTTTTATGCCGAATTAATTCAAATCCTTCAAGAAAAAACAAATGACCTCTTGACTAAAGCTGAACTTAGCCCGGCTCATCGACAGGCACTAAGTGCTATTACTCGCTGGACGGTTAATAAAGATAAAAGCATTATTTCTTGGTCAGCTAAAAACCTTTCACGTTACAGTGATTTCATAAAATTTTCTGATTAAATATACTTTTATTCACATCGACTTAATATTTAACTAACCGTTTATGCTCAACAATATGATACAAATACCAATATAACTGGTAATAATCGAATAGTTTAATAAGAAAAAGGGAAAGAAATGCAATTTCCATTGCTTGCCTTCTAGGTTCGATATTTATTCCTTAGTATCTTTATATGGGATCCCCCCCAACACCACATCTGATGATCAGCAAACATTAACTCAATTTATATATACAGGCTCGCAGGGCTACAAATTAATGTCTAATTGCCGGAAAACCTACTTATAGGGGTGGTCAAACAAAACCGTCTCTACATAAAATTACCGGTCTTACTAATGAAGAGATCAGCGCTGCATTTATGGGACATGCAAAATACATTAAAAACCTAAGGCGAAATCATCCAGCAGCGACTGGCCCACTTGCCCTCAAAATCTTTTGCACAAAATCCATTTGTTAACTCTTTGATTTTAAACTCTAAATTCAAATCAATCATATTAAACTTTCGATAATTATTGCTGAATAAAATACGCCCATTTTTTTTCAAGTTTTTAATACATAAGTCAATCAACTCTTTTGCATTATCTTGAACTTGAAATCGTTGAGCACCTTTACGTTTTGAATGGCTAAAGGATGGTGGATCACATATAATTAGATCATATTTTGAATGCTTTTTTCTTAAAAAGTTCATGACATCACTTGTGATGATCTCGTAACATTTTGGATTAAAATGGTTTAATTGACAATTTCTTTCATGCCATTGATTGTATTGTGGATTCAAGTCCACCGACGTCACAAAATTTGCAGCACCACTTAAAGCATAACAACTAAAGCTTCCAGTATATGCATACAGATTTAAAATTCGTTTCCCTCTGGCATGTTCACGAACATATTGACGTGTATTCCTGTGATCAATAAATAATCCTGTATCTAAATATCGAGTTAAGTTCAATTCAAAGTTTAGCCCCCCCTCTTGAATAATAATGGTTGTTTCTTTTTGATGAAACACTTGTTTAATTAAGGCGTCTTTTTTTCGTTTTTTCACAATCACTGGTTGATTGACGATGTTATTTAATAACACTTTTAACCACTCAACAAATATAGACTCATTATGATGATCCCACGGGGAATCGCAAACCCAAACCAACCAATTGTCTTTGACCACATCGATTATTACTGGCGCCCCTGGCAAATCTCGATCAAATACCCGAAAGTAATCTATTTTCTGGCCCTTTGCCCATTTGGATAAATGCTTATATCGCTTTGAAATTCGATTTTTTACTTCATCATTTTTAAATTTCGGTTGAGTTGTATCCATACCCATGATTAAAAATGGATTCCGGGTGTCTGTCAAAAAGCAAAATAGGTTTTACAAATTATTGCTATGCATTCAGGTTTGCAGATGCGCCTTTTTTGGTTAGATAAGTCCATTCTCGTTGTGGGTACAACGAAACGGTTGCTAATCCGCATTGTTCCGAATTAAAGTTCATTAGTGCGCGATCCATGGTATCAATGTCATGTTTCTGCTCAACAGAAATAGTACCGGTATTGGCCAATTGATTTACTTTGGCATGATACATACTTGAATAAACCGAAAGTACACGAG
>JAYNJH010000032.1:14343-17805 GCA_038109885.1 Candidatus Margulisiibacteriota bacterium
GTTAAACCCTTGGGCATGCAATTCTTGAATCTCATTTCTCATCCCCTCAAAACGCTCTCCTTTTTTGAGCATTATTTCATCAAGCTTAACCTTATCTTTCAAGTAACTTAAAAGTAATTCTTTTTCTATTGCATCTTTGTGGTGCAATTGACCTTTAGATTGAGTCAACTCAGTTTCTAACTGCTGTATAATCTCATGTTGAATTTGCTCCATTGAATTTACCGCATTTTCAGCAACGCCAAGCAACGGGGCATTGGCCTTGTTTGTCCCCTGTGAAAAGGCAACCACGGCTGAGTCACCAACAAACCGCGTAACATACTTCTGAGCGCCCAATGCAACACCCCATGCGGTACTACTACTTAATCCAACAGCTTTACCTGCGGCATCGGCAACAATTGCGGCCCCTCCTAGCCCATGACCACCACCAAGAGCAACACCCATTTGAACAGCACCACTCCCCGTGTGCATCATCTCAGTTTGCCATGCCTTCTCCCTCAAAATCCCGGCAGTTCGATTGGTCTCAATAGTACTTTTAATCGTTTCTAATGCGGCTTTCAATTCATTGTCTTGGGTTTTATTTATGCAGTCTGTTAACTCTGCTAGCTGAGACTCTGACACCTTATTAGTATCAAAATATGCTGGGGATTGCATGTATGATGCGATTGAATAAGCCAACTCTTTTGAAAAATGTGAATTTAAAGGCTCGTGCTTACTTAAGGTTTGAAAAGCACTTTCCACCACCATTTGATGCTTAATGGCATTAAACTTTCCCGGCATTCCATTCATGATATCCTGACAAATTAAGGCATAATTTTCAGGGGCAATCATATTTTTATTGGCCTCTAAAACATCTTCAACATCTTCTAAAATCGCTTCATTGCTTAAGTTCCCCAACATCACCCTTTGAGCCACTTGTTTATCGAAGCTTATTTTAAATAATGATACATCAATTAGAGTATGAGAGAGTTTTTTCTCTTGTTCAAAAATAGATATCTTATTGCTTTTAAGTGATTGAAGGCTTGTTAATACCTCTTTCAACTTGACCAGCGCTGTTAATTGTTTATGACCTGATAATTGGCCCACTTGCTCTTTTGAATCGTTTAGAAAATTCATCACCATATCCATGTTTTCAGCCACAGGATTTGCAATGTAATCTTCAAACATCTTCACCATTTCAGAAGGCGCATTGAGTTTTTCCATTACTTGTTTTGTTGATGTTTGAAGCTTGGCAATTTCCGATTGAACCTCATCGATACTTTCATCGATTTGAGATACTGTACAATCCTGATCTACCCTTGAAAGGTTGATTCTAGATCCTTCCAGCGCTGCTGACCATTGATTGCAAGCTAAAATCTTTGAATTTACATGATCAATCCTCTCTGGAATCACGCGCTTTTCTTCTTTTAAATTATTAAACAACCCACTCACTGATTGCTCAATTCGATTGCATAATACAATTGATTCCGCCGGTGAAGCCGTTTCTAGTTTTTGTATATTCTTTTCAATACGACGAATATGTCGTTCTTTTGACACATTTATTTTTGTTGTTATTGCAAGTAATGCATCTAAGCTTTGGCCGTACCTGGGCTTAATAAATTCTTGTAATGTCACGTAATCTGAGTGGATTTGTTGGGATTGATCACTTTCGCTTGCCGTGGGATGAAACACCTCCGCTAATTGTTCGGCAGGAATTTGAGTAACATCCAGATTTTCACCTGCTGAATTTATATAATTTAATAAATTATTAATTGTATTATTATGAATCTCTGGATTAATTTGATGAATTTTTTCCAATTGTTCGAATGTTTTAAGTGCATCTTTAGATTCGGGGCTTTGCATTACTTCTGCCATCGTACTGATCTCTTGGTCCGACAAATGATCAATGCTTTTTTTCAATTCATTTTTTTGAGCATCTGAAAACTGGTGTCTGTTATCAATGTATTGTTTTATGTTTGCTTTATTAATAGGGGTGCCCTGATCATTTAATTTTGAAAGCACCTTAAGCATTTTAATTGTATCATTTGAAGCGGTTAGATTTTTTGGATTTATTTGATTTGTTTTTTCGCCCAACACCCCTAAGTTTTTCATGTGTTGAAATGATGTTTTTGTTGTTTTATCCTGAACTTTCCCCTTTAACTTAGTAAAACATTGCCCCAGCATTGTATAAACTTTTTTAGCAACAAGCTTTCGAGTTTGGCCACGATTATTCCAAATTTGTGCTAGGCTTTTCGTGTCATATCCCATCATTTTTGCGGCACCATATGCCGCACTGCCAGATAGCCCATCCATCAATCCAAAGGCCATTCGTGTTGCAAACTTTACCGTTCCAGACATGGTCTGAGAAATGGCTTGTTCTGAATAATTTTCCGTTGATGTGGGTTTATTTTTAAACAGTGCTTGCACACTGCCTTTCTGATTCCCCAGATTTGCATTTTGAAGACCAACGGTATGTGCCTGGTCAGCTTTTAAATTTGATAATGATCCAGGAATCAGTGTTGCGACGCCGACTTGAACCAGCCAAGAAGTCATGCCTTGCGCATCCCTTACGGATTTAACTTGATGAGCATCTACATAAGATTTCATGCTAATTCCGGTATGCTTATAAATTGAATCGACTTCAGTATTAGATAAACCAGACTGAATGCGCTGCATTTCAGAATTCACATTATCCAGTTGAGTAACGAGTTTATTCCAAGACATAAAGTCATCCACTTTAGACTCACTCAGAGTTTGTTTGATATCCATTAACAAATTAATTTCAGGCATCGTATCTAGCCCATTGGCATTCAATGTTGTTAAGGCATTAATGTTTTCATCGACATGCTGAATTAGTGACTCATGATCCGACCGCTCTAATTTTAAGGGAACCAGTGTGTCAATGGCATCTTGAATAACTTGACTTTGATTTTCAACGATTGAAGCCTGCCCATCTATTTGAGTCGTCTCAGCGGTCACATGAGCTGTACTGACACCCGTTGTTTCTTGCGTCTGTGACGTTTCACTTGAAACTATATTTTTAAAATAGTTTGATAGCTTTGTTGTATAGTTCGATAAAAATGTACTAATTTTTGTTTTTTCAGCAATATTTACCGTTTGTGCTGCAGTCTCATTTTTGGTCTCATGAACTTTACCCGTTTGGTTTAAAATGAGTTGAGGTTGTCGATCAATTGGGACTGCCATTCAAATCAACCTTTAATTACCTGATAATTATGGGATACAATCCGATTCGCTATGGCATCAATTTTAGTTGTAAATGAATCTAGAAAGCTAATATCAAATTCTCTTTGATTTAATAATAATGCATTCGCTTCATATGAAAATTCAAAAACATTTTTTTTATGATTCAAAATAATAATCATCAAACTAAGCACCGGCCAGTACAGCAAAGTATTTAAATCAATACTATGCCCAATGGTATACAAGGAATCCAACGAAAATAATAACCCCACGTTGTCAATAAAA
>JAYNJH010000033.1:0-7344 GCA_038109885.1 Candidatus Margulisiibacteriota bacterium
TACCACCCCATAATCTATGTTATCTATCGTTTTTTAGTTCGAATTTTAATTAAGTTTTTGTATTATTATTATACCGTAAAAGGACCTCGTGGAACTAATGATTGGGCAACCCAATTAAAAACCGCGGAAACACGTATTAAACATGAACTTTAAAGCGCTATTTATTTTTCTATTTCTAATCTCAAATTTACTATGGGCTTTTCCAGAACGAACCCCTGAACAAATCTCAATTCAAAAATCGCTTACCCAACAAATCAATGAGTCGCCAAATAACCCTGCATTACGCTTTGAATTGGCCATGGAATACGCATCGTCTGGCTGGATTGAACTTGGCTGGGATCAACTAAAATTGGTTCCAAAACTAAGTAAAGATTATCAGAATGTTGTTTTTGACAAATATCTATCTGTCATAGAAAAAAAACCACTGAATTGGCAAGCTCATTTTCGATTGGCTTTTGCTTACTATTTTAAAAATGACAAACAAAAAGCAATTGAATCATTTAAGACTGTTCTAAAAATTAAGCCTGACCATATTTGGAGTATGGGACTGATTGCTTTAATTCTGGGTGAACAAAAAAAATACAATGAATGTATTGAATGGTGCAAAAAAGCATTGCGTATTAATGATGATGCCACTGCAATCCATTTCCTATTGGGGTCTGCCTACTATGAAACTGGAAATTTCTTGGGTGTACTTGGCGAATCTTTAAGTGTTGGGCGGCTTAAATCAATTGAAGCTAAATACCGCCCAATCCCACCGAGAGGGATCGAATAATGCGCTATATTTTATCGCCTATTATTATTTTTTTTTTACTATTAATTATTTTCATTTCAATCCAAACCCCAAATATCAACCCAATGAAGTCCACCCCAATGATTGGAGACTACAATTTTGAAAATGTTCGCATTAGCTTTCTTAAAAATGGAAAAAAAGAGTGGGAACTGACTGCATCTCAATCCACGGTATTTAATGAATCAACGAAATTTTATTTGGTTGATGTTAATGGGCAATATTTTGGTGACAATCAAAAGAGTGCACTTATTTTCAGTTCACCAACAGGCGCTTATTTTACTGATAATGGTACACTAAAATTGGTCAAAACATCATCCAAACTTGTCTTCAATAATCAGTCTTACTTTATTCGATCTGATGAGCTTGAGCTTAACTCAAAAAATAAAATGCTAAGTGCTTATGGAAACTTAAATATTAATTCAGATAACTTAATTCTAACCGCTCAAAAAATGATTGGTAATTTAGAGGAAAATAAAATTTACTTTTCTTATGACATTCAAGGCTCACTCTTCACTAACACCACTAATTAAGTACCTTCGTGAAAACTCCGGTGCATCTCGACGGAACCTTCTCAAAAAAATTATGAATGGGCATGTACAAGTGAATCAGGCAGTAATTGTGGATTCCCAATTTCTCGTTTCGCAATCCGACTTGGTGATTTTAGATGGGAAACGCGTCCAAAAAGAAGGGTATCTATACTACAAATTTCATAAACCTCTTGATGTTATTTCTACATTTAATGATCCTAAAAATCGGTCGGACCTCTCTTTCTTTATAAAAAAAAACAAACTTAATCCAACCCTCAAACCCATCGGTCGACTGGATCGTCATTCTTCAGGCCTATTGCTATTTTCAAATGATGGTGAATTTATTCAAAAAATTCTTCATCCCAAATATTTAATTGAAAAAGATTATGAAATTATAATTGATTCCACCATTCGAAAGACAGATATGGATCGTATGTCTGGTGGTTTTTTTCTTGATGATGGTCCCGTTAAGATTAATTTTAAACAGATTTTTTCTGAAACCCATTTTATAGTTTCAATTTCTATGGGTCGGAATCGAATTCTACGTCGTTCTTTTGATTTCTTTGGTTATAAGATCACTAAACTACATCGTCGCTCAATTGGGTCAATTGAACTTGGCAATTTGAAAAAGGGTGCATTTCAAAAAGTTTCTCCACAGGATGTAAAAACACTGGTACTGAATTAAAGAAATTGGTAATATACAATCCATGGCGGCGTAGCTCAGCTTGGTGAGAGCGCACGGTTCATACCCGTGAGGTCACTGGTTCGACTCCAGTCGCCGCTACCACTAAAGTTATGTTTCAATTTTTATTTATTTTTATTTTATTAGTTTTAACTTACATTGGGATTTTCCAGATTTTACCTGAACTCTACTGGTTTCAATCATTTGGATATACATCTACATTTTTAATTCAACTGCTTTATAAAACTGGACTATTTTTATTCTTTTTTGGCAGTATTTTTTTGATTTACTTTATTAATGAAAAAATTACAAAGCGATTTATAAATGCATCAAAATTCACCATACCAAACGAACCAACATCCCCCTTCTTTCAACAAGTTAAGAAAATTTTAGAAGCGCTGATCGCTCCCTATATTGGAACAAAAACAAAAATATCAGCATCTTTCAAATGGATTGGGCTGGCATTTTTATCACTTTTAATTGCGAAATATGGGGTATTTTATTGGAATGAGATTATTACCTCGTTACATGCGGCCCCTTTCCAGGTTAATGACCCAATTTTCAATCAAGACATTTCATTTTTTGTATTCTTATTACCTGTTATTTCCCACTTTATTGGATTATATAAGTTCACTTTGATAACCGCATTTTTGAGTTCCATATGGCAATATTTGAATCAAGGACTACTCGGCTTATTTTTCACACCAAACTCAAAATTAATTCGAGGGCACGTTTTCGGGTTTTTAGCGCTAATTTTCACCCTTTTATCATTTTCATCTTATATTTCAAAGTTTGACCTTTTATTTAAGAATAATGAAATTATTTATGGTTTAGGTTATACAGATTTCAATTTTTACTTAAAAGCGATTGGGGTCCTTCCATGGATTTGGCTGGCATTGGCTGTTCTTGCCATTGTTCTTATTTTTAAACTTTCAAAACCGTTGATCGTGATTGGGGCAGGTTGCTATTTTGCTTTTAAAATGATTTTCTTGTCGCTTGTTCCCTCATTAATTCAAAATTATATTGTTGCACCAAATGAATATAAAAAAGAAATTCCTTTCATAAAAAATAATATTAAATATACCCAAATGGCATATCAATTAAATAACATACATGAAGTTGATGTAGCCTATACTAAAGATCTAAAAGTAACAAACAAGCAAAAGTTTGAGACCATAATTAATAATGCTCGCCTCTGGAATCCTGGACCGCTTAAATCTACCCTAAAGCAATTACAAGAGATTCGACTCTATTATGAATTTAAAAATATTGATATAGATCGATATTTCATTAATGATAAACCTCAACAAGTGATGTTATCCGCCCGTGAGCTAGATATTCAACAAATTAGTCAAAAGGCTCAGACCTGGGTTAATAAGCACCTTATTTTCACTCATGGCTATGGGCTTTGCATGGTTCCCGTTAACCAATTCAATGCAGAAGGTTTACCCGAACTGTTTATTCGAGATATTCCCCCGGTTAGTAAACCAGGCCTTACCATTAAACAACCTGAACTTTATTTTGGAGAAGCAACAAATCATTATGTTATTGTAAATACTAAACAAAAGGAATTTGATTACCCAAAAGATAACGAAAATCGCTATACAAACTATCAGGGCCAAGGGGGAATTCAATTGGACTCTTTTCTAAAGCGATTAATTTTCTCAGTAAAATTAAAGGATATTAAATTATTAATTAGTCAAAACATTCACGATAAGTCTCGCCTTATGTTTGATCGAAATGTTCACTTAATCCCTAAAAAGATTGCCCCATTTATTATTTTTGATAAAGATCCATATTTAGTGGTTAATAATGGGCGACTTCTGTGGATGATTGATGGCTATACGTCATCCCAATACTACCCTTATTCAACTCCCTATGCGAAATCAACAAATTATTTAAGAAATTCGGTTGTAGTTACTGTTGATGCTTACTCTGGCCAAACTAAATTTTACATTAAAGATGCTTCGGATCCAATTGTTCAAGCCCATAAAAATGTTTACCCCAATTTATTTCAATCCATTGACCAAATGCCAATAGACTTAAAAAAACACCTCCGTTTTCCTAAAGATTTATTTAAAGTGATTACTAAAGTATACAATACCTATCACATGAATGACCCCCAAGTCTTCTATAATAAAGAAGATGTTTGGACATTCCCAACTGAGACATACGATTCTGAAACCGGAATCACAATGGAACCATATTACATGTATGTATATGATCAAAATAGTCAGCGTCACGAGTACGTTATGATGGTCCCATTAACGCCATCAAATAAAAACAATCTGGTCTCGATACTTACAGCCTCTTGTGAACCTGATAACTTTGGAAAAATCACAGTGTATAAATACCCCAAACAAGAAACGGTCTATGGTCCATTGCAAATTGAATCCCGTATTGATCAGAATACAGAAATCTCAAAAGATTTAACATTGTGGGGCCAAGTTGGCTCACGCGTTATTCGAGGCAACTTAATGGTAATTCCATATGATAACTCTATCTTTTATATTGAACCAATTTACCTTCAAGCCACCCAAAGTAAACTACCTGAACTGAAACGTGTCATTGTTGCCGCTGGTGATAAAGTTACTATGACCCCCTCGCTTAATGAGGGGATTGAATTAATTACAAAAGAAAAAATCAATTTAGCCTTATCTAAAAATGCCCCTCAAACGAAAACTTCAAATTATTTGACAAACAAAATTATTGACACCTATTCTAAGGTAAAAGAAAGTTTAAAATCTTCTGATTGGCTTAATTTTGGGCGGCGATTTGAAGAGCTTGATGAACTAATTCAAAAACTAAGGAACGATCAATAATGCCTACCTATCGATATCGATGCAAGTCTTGTTCGCATGAATTTGAAACATTTCAATCTATGATGGATGATCCACTTAATACTTGTCCTCAATGTAGTCAGGAGATTTTTAGAATAATACAACCGGTTGGGGTGCAGTTTAAAGGTTCCGGTTTTTATATTACTGACAGTCAATCAAAATCATCTAAAAACCAGTGAATCATTTAATTCAAGTCTGTATTTTTGAAGATGATGTAGCAAAAGGATTTTCGCCTTATCAACTTACACGTCCAATTTATACGTTGCCAAATGGAATGTATAACCTTGTTGAAAAAATACAGGCAACGTATAAAGATGCCCCTTTAACTTTACTATGCCAACCTCACCATGAAATTTTCTTAAAAAGAAGATTTCCTAAAGTTGCTATTAACCAACTAAATAAAAGCTTGCCGACGTTGTTTATTAATGGGCGATTTAGTTTTACTCAAGCTCAATTTCATGGGTTACTTAATGAAATTAACTATCAAAAAAACAATCTATTTGTTAGCCAAAAAAGTATTGCGGCTATTTATTCAAATGATTCCCAATTGGAACCTATTTTTAACGCCTTACTAAAGCAACCTTCATTTGATAGTATTGTTGCTCAATTTCGAAATTATTGCCAGGTAAAAGAAAAGAAGCATTTACAAACCATTGAATATTGGTGGGAACTAATTAATCATTTTTCAAATAATATAGTAAAAGATTTTGAGCTATTTGATAAACGAAGTCTCATTGAGGGTGATGTGTCCAGCTTTGCAATACTAACTAAAGATAATGACATGTATATTGATGCGAACGCCAAAGTATCTGAGTATGTTTCATTGGATGCAAGTAAAGGGCCCATTATTATTATGGATCACGTCACAATTGAACCATTCACGCGTATTGAGGGGCCTTGTTTTATTGGCTCTAATACGATTATTCATGCCCATGCCCATATTGCACGGTGCTACATTGGCAAATCATGTAAGATTGGCGGCGAACTGAAAAATAGCATTTTCCAATCATACTCAAATAAAGGGCATTTTGGCTTTGTTGGCGATAGTATTATTGGTGAATGGGTAAATTTGGGAGCGGGAACAACTACATCAAACCTAAAACTATCCTATGGTGAAATTTCATCATTTCAAAATGGAACCACAACTCCGATAAAGACAAAAATGCAATTTTTAGGTAGCCTTTTTGGTGATTTTGTAAAGACAAGTATTCAATCTAAATTTGATTGTGGAAGTGTAATTGGTAATGCTTGCAGTTTGTTCGGATCTGATCCCCATGCCAAACTGATCCCGTCATTTACATGGGGAAAATGCAATCACTATGAACACCAAAATATTGGTTCATTTATCCATGCATTAGGGCGCGTGATGAAGCGTCGAAACCTAGCGCTTAGCGAAGAAGAATCGTTACGTTTAAAGCGAATCTATGATGACTACCGCAAATTAAATGTCATTGCTTAATTTTTCTTGCCTAGATTTCAAATTTTCCATACCATTAATCATAACAGCTTAGTGCTGACTAACTTGATCATTGGGGGTGTTTTGGCTTCGACGAGGATGATCGTTGGGCTTGAGCGCGAGTCGAGGAGCTGCCCGGCCTCGTAAAAAGGCAGAAAAAAATAACTGCAGATAACGTAGTTTCGGCTGACTTCGGTCAACCAATCGCAGCAGCTGCTTAATTAAGCAATTGCGAGATTTTATTTAAGTGTTAGCCTTACTTGGAATCTTTTTAATTTGTTAACTAGCGTTGGTATGCGCATTCAGGTGCCAATTGCGAAACTTTAACTGAGGGCTAGCTGTAAACCGTGAGTTCCCACACAAGTTTATTGCGAAACTTTTATGGGGACTACACTCGTAGTGGTTTTGTCTATCGCATTCACGGACACCGGTTCGATTCCGGTCACCTCCACCAAATATATCAAAGCTTAAACTAAAATTTAATGTATTTTTAGAGATTAATTGATCGGCATCATAAAATAGCTTACTATACTAACACAAAAGGAAAGGTGGCCGAGTGGCTGAAGGCGCACGCTTGGAAAGCGTGTTTACGTTAACGCGTAACGTGGGTTCGAATCCCACCCTTTCCGCCAGATACACTCCGTATTGCAAATATTAATTTCGCAAAGTCACAAAATCTCACACCAACATTTTGCTAATCTTTTTTGAACTTAGGTATTCATTATACTATTCAATATCATTTCCATATATATACTCTTCAATTTGTAACACTGTATTATGCAGTTTTGGGTCTTCATCTAGTAATTGATTCACATTTCTAATCGGTCTGGCATGAGTTGTGGGAAAATCTTCAGAAAAACCACCAGGAAAATACGTTAACCATTTATCACACGACTCAGCAGAACTCATTTGACCACTCGCATCAAATATATCTGTTAAAAAATCCAGTAATTTATCTAAATTTTCTTCGCCATGCAGTTCAATAAACCGGGTTACATTTGCCTCAACATCTTTGTTATAAAGGGTAGACACACCCTCTCCCCCAA
>JAYNJH010000033.1:7354-9070 GCA_038109885.1 Candidatus Margulisiibacteriota bacterium
GTTCACTAGTGCTTATATCTCTAACCTCATTAAGATAATAATTATTAAACCATGATTTTGTTTTTACCATCAATTGATCTAAATGGTTTTTGGCCGGTTTGCAGACCCCAAAATCAGCAATAACAAAATTACCTCTACTATCCACAAGTAAATTATCGAGACTTAAATCACGATGAACATAACCCGCTCGCTGAATTTGATCAACCCCCTTTAAAAAGCGACCAACTTGATGAATAAAACAACCGGGTTTTGAATAAAATAACGTATCAATTGCGGGTTGATTCATCTCACTACCTTTCATTAATGCATCTGACATTTGATTATAAATAGCGAATTCATCGCCACCTTCCTTTAAACAAAATTTAGCGATATTCGTTGCTAAAATATCTGACTCAGGTAATTGATCTTCAATATGTAATGCTTGTCTAAACTCTAGATTGCCTCTACTTAAGACTGTCTTAATTGCAACATTTTGCAACTGACTTAATGAGGTTAATAAATAACCACTCCTTACAACGCCCTGTTTCCCCTTCCCAATTTCTCTTCCTGTTATTATTACACAACTATTATCATTCAAGCTCAACCAATTGTATGGGGCATCTGCGCTACTATCACGAGTGCGATGCATTGCTAAAGCTTCCAAATTAGCCTCCTGCAAATTTGAATTAGGATTAGGATCAATTCTAACGTTTAGTTTTCTTATTGTGGATTGAAATTGACCACCTTTCGAACCTTGCGTTGGAATAGGGGGTAAAGTGGGGGAATTAGTTAAATCCGCTAAAACTCGTTTTTGCACAAGAGGTTCATCTAAATTTACTCGCTCACTTCTCGCTTGACCTTGATTCTCATCGGCTCTTTGAAACGATTTTACTGGCCAGGTTATGTTCCCAGAGACCTGTGGGAGCTTTAAATGCTTAAATTCCAAATCTTTTGAACTATGGCCCGGTGGTTGGCCAACACTATTCAAAGATTTCGATTGTTTTTTATCTGTATCTTGAGCCCCCCCAAACGTCATATATCCATAACTTCCCCTCCCTGGTTCTAGTAATAGAAATACCTACTTTTTTTAAAATTCAAACAATATAATTAAGCTATTGTATTTTGAAAGGATTATAGGTATGCATAAATACATTCATTAAAGGACGACCATGCCGGTACCCCCCTAACTTTTATGGTTTAAATATAACTAAACATATTTATATCAACAAATGATATAAACACCTAACTCATATGCATTTAAAACTGTCTATTTAGCACAAGTAAAAACAGGTGTTTTAACTGGCTATACTTAGTTCATTTTCTAAATCAAGACTATCTTCATTCAGTTCCCAAGCATGAATAGGATCGGTGTAGGTCTTCCATGCATCAGGGCCTTGTGCAAATTCATCGTCAGTTAATAAACACGTATCCAAGCGGTTTCGAATATCATCCTTATCAATATTTGTACCGATAAACACCAATTCTTGGCGCCTATCGCCATATGGGTTCTGCCAATTTTCTTTAATATCGTCTATTAATGCCTGATCAGATAAATCCCACTGCGCCTTTGGTACAGCGGCCCACCATTTACCAACCGGTAAAATTTCGGCCAGTTTACCAGCAACACTAATTTGACCTACATAATCCATTCGCGATGCCAGCCAAAAGTACCCCTTTACTCTGTAAACACCATCCAAATCAGATTGAACAAAGTTTAAAAATCGCTCTGGATGAAAG
>JAYNJH010000033.1:9080-11513 GCA_038109885.1 Candidatus Margulisiibacteriota bacterium
GGATGAAAGGGACGCTTCGATTTAAAACTTATGCTTGAAATATTATACTCTTCGGTTTCTGGTATATACTCACCCCTTAACTCTTTTAACCAACCAGGGGCTTGTGATGCCTTATCAAAATCAAATAATTTTGTATTTAAAACGGTATCTATACTTACATCGGAATAATTAGTTTGAATGGTTTTTGCGTCTGGATTTAATGCTTTTATAACACCCATAATTTTTTTAAGATGCTCAGGTTCAACTTCGCTACTCTTATTTAATAAAATAATATTGGCAAATTCCACTTGCTCGACCAATAAATCCACAATACTTCGCTCATCATCCTCACCCAATGATTCACCACGATCCTTTAATAACTCCAAAGAATCCAAGTTATCAAAAAAGTTGACCGCATCGACCACCGTTACCATGGTATCTAATGTTGCATAATCCGAAAGAGATGAACCGTTCTCATCTTCAAATGTAAATGTTTCAGCAACTGGTAATGGCTCACTTATACCCGTTGACTCAATAACTAAATAATCAAAACGATCCTCTTTTGCTAAACGCTGAATTTCGATTAACAAGTCCTCCCTAAGCGTGCAGCAAATACAGCCATTGGACATTTCAACCAACTTTTCTTCCGTTCGACTCAAGCTAGCGTTACCATTTTCAACAAGTTGTGCGTCAATATTAATTTCGGACATATCGTTTACAATAACAGCGACTTTTAAATTCTCGCGATTATTTAATATCTTATTCAAAAGGGTTGTTTTTCCGGCACCTAAAAACCCTGATAATACTGTAACTGGCAACTTCTTATTCATGATAAACTCCATTTCGTCTAATTAATGACCTGCTCATAATACCAACCACTGCCCACTAATGCAACAGTGTTGCATTATAAGCTTTAACCAATTACGATCCAATTTATTACAGACATGACGAGCTTAACGTTTAACTGTATTATAGGGCGTTAATACCATACCCTTCATTTGTTTTAACGATGATTTTAGTGGCTTGTACGCTTTAGCTATTTTTGTCATCCGCTCAGATGTTGGATTCGTCAATTCCCAGAAGAAATCATTTAATGCATACTGCTCGTAACGCAGCTTTTCAATAAAATCAAAATGCAAATATTCATCCAGGGTTAATAGTAACTTATCTTTTATTTCATCCGGCAAGTTATCTTTCAAACTTAATTTAAGCCTTTCACCTTCCTCTAAAAATAAACCCGACTTTTTAAGTGTTTCTAAATAAAGTTGATCATCACTGCAACAATCACAATCAGATGATTCGGTTAACAATCCTTCTTGAATGAAGCGGTTAAGCACATCATCTGCTATTCCTAGTTCTTTTACGGCCTCCCAATATTGAGTAAAATCTGAATCATTATTTAATTGATTAGAACAGCCATTTGCATCCAGTAGTTTAGTTAAAAGATTCGTTCTAGATTCAACTAATTTAACTTGAACTTTTTTGAAATAATGTTGATTTAACCGATGCAATGCCACTTGCCCTTTTTGCTGCCCAAATGGGTACCATTTAAAATATGGCTTCATTCGATTTGGAAGATCAGGCAGTGCTGTAATGCACTTGGCATAAAAATATCTTAAGCTTCGCTTAAAGCGACTTTGAAGAGGCCTTGTTTTTAACTGATGACTTAAATTATCTTTCAATATTTTTTTTAGTTGACGCCTAGTCCCAATTCCTTCTAAACAACTATCACTTGTTAACGATAAACGGTCAACACCACAGTCCCCATTCCTTGGCTTAAATTTATTGGGCCATATGTTGTTCGCAACACCCGTACTTGCGGCACCATACCCTAACATTCCCAAACCAATTGGCAGTGTCGCCGCACCAACACCCACCGCTAAAGCTGGAATTGAAATAAAAGTAACAACCGCACCCGCTGTAAATACTGTAAAGTTGAACGCATTGGAACTAAAAAATCGTCGTTTAGATTGAGCGATTTGGTTTACTTTTTTTTGACCGGCTATTTTGCTCGCATTTGAACTTGGGGGAATAAACGGACTACATTCTGAGGCATCTTGAATCATTGGATTTTGACTAGTTTTATCTTTATAATCAACTGCATCTATATTAACGTTATGATTATAAACTCGCATAAAGTCCATGCCATTTCGTATGGATTGAGCCAATGAATACAAGGCAATAAATGGCAGTGCAAATGACTGATGCCAAATGCCTGTTAATAAAACAAAACTGGAAGCCACACCATTTACTGCACAAGGCACCGAATAATTAAACATGGAATCTCACATTGAAAAAGAAAAAGTTAGTTTAAATAATTAATGGTTTTAAAAATTTAACGTATAATTCTAATATAGATATTTTTGTTTTTTCAGTTAATTCTACAATATTTTTATATGTTAAAGTCGATTTAATTTGTGTTATTTCATTTTCATCATTCAATACAAATATTTG
>JAYNJH010000033.1:11523-17666 GCA_038109885.1 Candidatus Margulisiibacteriota bacterium
TTAAACATGGAATCGCACATTGAATACTCCAATGTTCGTTTAAAGACCTTTAGGTTTTCAATAAACTGTTCATATTTAGGGCGATCAGCCGGCTGACAATCTTCACTCGCCATATTGGATTGCGCCTGTTTAATTATGTCAGGAGTTTGATTAAGTAGCCGCTCTAAATTTTTCATATTTTGCTTGGCCCCAATCATATTTCGTTGGGCAGCTGTAAGCCCAATTACAGCAAATGGCAAAGCAACACCTAAAAATATACCCCAATGCCCCCCATCATCAAAATGGGCCAAGTGATGCAATTCCGATATGCCACTAGCTTCACTAATCATTAACTTTATAGCAGCCGCAAATTCATCAAAATCCAAACCGGCTGTGCAACAAGGGCACCCTTCATCACTTTGACCAACTAAAGGCAGTTTTTTGAATTCATCAACGACTCCATTTATGTTTCCATTATCTGTTTGAGCACTATACTTTTCCCTCTTTGTAGCTGATTCCAATCTTAAATGAGAATGACTACCATGAGACACCGGTTTTAATGTAAAGTCCCCATCAATAACATCTAAACCAACAGAACTTGAAATAGCATGCCCATTTCGAACAGTATTTTTTGTACAACAACCGCAGCCAGCATGTTCATGAATTTCATAGCTCACGGATTCTCTATCTAACTGCTTTGGAGCCCATTGATTTGAGACAACTCTACGTCTTGAATGATCGGTATTGCATTGTGGATCTTTACATTTCTTGAAAGCAAATGCCCCAGGCAACGTCATATCAACTGAATGAGAATGAGTTTTGGGTGGATGTCTTTCTACTGTTTCAGGATCAATTTCATAACAGCTCGACATACTATCCAATGGACTGATTACATTTCTCAAATGAGATGATCGGAGCTCTCTTCTTTCCCTTTTCAATTTATGCGATTTAGACTCTCCAGTTAATAGATCAACCTCTAAATAATCAAAATCCCTATTCACTTTTTTAGTACCGCTTAAGTGCAATAGCCCTTCATCATCAGAATCAATCTGATTATGCGCAGTTGATACGTTTCGCACATCACCATCAATTGGATTGCTAACTGCTTTTTTCTTGATCGTTTCACATATAACGTTGATGATTTCATATGAACCACTAAAGCTATGATTCAACGTTGTTTTGATCTGGCCATCATAAACGGTCTCGTCATTAAAATTAATATCTTTACCATTTTCAGTATAAATTTCGGTTACTTCACATTGGGAGCTTTGAGAACTTATTCTATTCGGTTTTGAAACGGTATTTAAAAAGTATTCAAGACAGGATCCTAAACGTTGATAATGAATATGACCATTTTTATCTTTATATAAAAACCCATCAACTGAACTTATGTTTTGCCGTGATTTAATACCGGATTGAATGCAACCATCTCCCCAACCAACAAGTCCAATAAATGCATTATCAGAACTTATTTCAAATGCCTTTTTTATATTATCTAAATCAATTACACGTTGATTTAACCGCTTGTAAATTAAGGAGTTTTCTTGCGCACGACCCAAACGAATTTGATTAAACTCAATAGCGCTACTAATGGAATCCAAATCATTGCTGGGGGTTAAATTAACATCTTTTAAAAACTCAAATACAACTTCCTGAGACACTTGTTGTTGAATTTTACTTAATGCTTTTACAGGCACCCTTAATGCACCCAATTGATTATGACCTTGTTGTATAGAAGAGATACTCATCTAGTGTAAATTAACAATATCGCAACTAAGTTGCAATAGTAACGAAAATTATTTTTAATTTCTTTTAAAAGATTAAGCCGTCAACAGACTTTCATCAAAGTTATGATCCATTTTAGACCGTTTTACTTCAATGTAATTCTGATTATGTTTATTGGTTGCAGCCTTTACAGGCATGGTATTTAATACCTTAATGCCATTTTCTTCCAACCCTTTAATTTTTGCGGGGTTATTTGTCATTAAACGAATTTGTTTTATGCCAAAATCATTTAATACAGCCGCTGCAACTTCATATGTTCTTAAATCGGGTAAAAAACCTAGCTTTTCATTGGCTTCAACCGTATCAAACCCCTGTTCTTGTAATTTATAGGCATTAATTTTATTTTCAATACCAATACCCCGCCCTTCTTGTTTTAAATAAACAATAACACCCGCGCCCTCTTCTACAACCATTTTCATGGCTAAATCAAGTTGTGGACCACAATCACATTTTAATGATTTAAAAATATCGCCGGTTGCGCATTCTGAGTGAACCCTTACCATGCAATTATCCACGTCATTAAAATTTCCATACATTAAAATAAGATGCTCTTTATTGGTTTCTAAATCGGTATAACACATAAATTTAAACATGCCCCATTCCGTTGGAAGATTAATAATATCAGATTTTTCAATGTCATTTTTTGTTTATATTGCATTTAAATTCACTCATGTTAATCTTATTTCAAAATAACTAAAACACAAATAACAATAACTGCAAATTAGTTGCACTAAGAAAACTCTTCCTATATTATTTATATGATGTTTGACCGAAGTACGATTGTATCAACCACTGTTTATAATATTCTTCAATCAGCCAGTTACCCGTTGTCTGTTCAAATGATATTAAATGAATTAAATAAACAGTCGATTACCCCCAATAAAGCAACTGTTTATCGTATTTTAAAAAAATTAAAAGACAAAAATGCCATTAATGAATTTAGCGTTCGTAATGGTGGATCTTTTTTTGAAATTACAAAACACCACCATCATCATTTTATATGCAATGAATGCGATGTCGCCTATTGCTTACCAGGATGCCACATGGAAACCCAGAAAATAAATATTGGTGACTTGCTTCCAAATTCAAACTTTAAAGCAGAGTCCCATGATTTTAATATTTATGGCACCTGTGAACCATGTAGTAGTCAGCTAGAAAGTCATTCATCATGAAAAAATTTATATTAGCAGCTATAATTCTATGCTTAACAACATTAACCCATGCCAATACACCCCATATTCATGGTGAAGCCACGGCATCAATGATCATAAAAAATAATAAAGTTACCATTGAATTATCCATCCCCAGTGAGTCCATTGTTGGGTTTGAACATAGCCCTACAACAGACGATGAAATCAAGCAAATAAAAGCTGCAACAAAACAGTTAGAAACCCATTCATTATTCAACTTTTATGAAGTGTCTGGCATTTTAAAAAAACAAACAAAATTACAGCCAATTGAAACGTCCATAAATGTCCACTCACCTGTAAAAAAACAAGTTAATAAACATGATGACCATCACCACCATGATCATGATCATCAGATTGAATCAAAGCAAGAATCTCATTCCGAATTTGATATTCAATTAAGCTATTCATTTAATGAAACCTCAAAAATAGCAGAAATGAAATCACACTTACTCGAATTATACCCCTTGCTAGAAAAAGTAATCGTTATTGTTGTTACAGACACCAGCCAAAATGAGTTCATTCTTACAAAAAACCAACCAACAATAGAAATAAATACAAATGAATAAACATAAAGCAGCGCATTTTGGATCATTAGCCTGTGTCATCCATTGTGTTTTGACACCAATTATCATCATTACTTCACCACTTATTGGTCATTTTTTTGAAAATATTATTGTTGAAATAAGCTTACTTATTGTATCTATATTATGTGGTGTATTTATTGTATATAGTGGCTACTGTACACATAAAAAAAAGCACTGTATTTTATTATTTAGTATGGGTGCATTTTTATGGGCAATTCATTCACTTTTTGAATTCAAAGAAATTTTTGGAGCAAAATTATATTTCACTTTGGGGACCATATTGGTTTTGATTTCATATTATATTAATCACCGCCTGGTTAAATGCTGCCCAACTGATAGTTGTGAGCATTAATGAACTTAATCGAATTAAAAAAAATTCAATTTAAATACGTTAATAGTCAAGCATTCACATTAAAAATAAATCAATTTGAACTAAAAAAAAACACACAAGCGTTTATTGAGGGCCCAAGTGGCTGTGGAAAAACAACATTTTTAAATTTACTAACAGGCCTAATAAAACCGCAACAAGGAAACATTCACCTATTGGGAACAGATATAACCACACTCAGCCAAATTGAATGCGATCGCTTTAGAGCGGATCACTTTGGTATTATATTCCAACTGTTTAATTTAATCCCTTATTTAAGTGTCATTGAAAACATTATATTACCCTGTACATTTTCGAATAAAAAAGCGAAACGTGCATTGCAAAATGAGTCATCCTTAACAGCTGAAGCTTACAGATTATGCAATGAATTGGATATTGATGACACGTTAATCAAAAAACCGATTCAAGAATTAAGCATTGGCCAACAACAACGCGTGGCCATTGCACGGGCCATTATTGGGCAACCAGACATACTAATTGCCGACGAGCCAACATCCGCATTGGATAACGAACGAAGAGATCAGTTTATTCAACTACTTCTACAAGAAGCAAATAAGTACAACATGAATCTTTTATTTGTTTCCCATGCCATGTCAATCAAATCAAAATTCAATACCATTCTAAATTTAAATGAACTAAATGATTATTATAAGGATACTCAAAATGTCCCTATTTAAACTGACATACAAAAGTATTCTTAGCCGCAAATTAACATCTATTTTACTAATTGTATCGATTTCATTAAGCACCATGCTTTTAATTGGTGTGCAAAAAATAAAAAGCAGTGCCAAAACCAGTTTCAGTTCTAGTATTTCGGATACAGATCTTATTATAGGCGCCCGATCCGGTGAGGCCCAATTATTGCTATACACCATTTTTAGGCAAGGTAGCCCCATTGCGAACATTAGCTGGCGAAGCGTTAAACAAGTAGAAGCCTTGTCAGATGTTGATTGGGTTGTCCCCTTATCGTTGGGAGATTCACATAAAGGTTTCGCTGTTTTAGGAACAAACCTAACTTATTTTAACCATTATAAGTATGGCAGAAAACGCCCTTTAACCCTTAAAGAAGGACGTGTTTTTAAGGCTCCACTCGATGTTGTATTGGGGTATGACGTCGCTAAAAAGTTAAACTATAGGATTGGGGATTCTATTTATCTATCGCATGGACTTGCAAAAGGAAACTTACCCGTGCATACCCAAAAAGCCTTCACAATTGTTGGTATTTTAAACCGAACGGGTACACCGGTTGATAAAACACTTCATATTCCACTGACAGGCATAACGGCAATTCATATGAATTGGAATCAGCCCCAGCTGCAAAGTTTGAGTTTTATAGATGTGGATTTAACCCCAGCATCTGTTACAGGTGCATTGGTTGGCTTAAAATCCCCGTTTTCCTTATTTAGTGTTCAACAACAGATTACAAACTGGCCAGATGAGCCACTCATGGCGATTATCCCCGGCGTATCTTTAGCACGACTTTGGAATAGCATTGGCACAATCGACACCGCTTTTTGGATTATTTCTGTCTTGGTATTAATCATTTCATTTATTGGTTTATTGTTGGCACTCTTTATGTCCTTAAACCAACGAAAACGCGAACTCGCTATTCTGCGGACAATGGGAGCCCACCCAACTCAATTGGCCATCATATTAACCATTGAATCATTTCTCATTACCTTTATGGGGGTTGTTTTTGGCTTACTATTAATGATTATTACAGGCCTATTTTTAACACCCATTTTAGAATCTCAGTTTGGATTAGTCCTAGCGCTTACAACCCTATCACAATTAGAGATATTTATGGCGTTGGGCATTGTTGGCTTTGGCGTTATAATTGGTTTTATTCCAGCCATATTGGCTTATAAACGAGGTTTAACCGAAGGTTTTATTTCAGTATGAAGATTTATATTTTTATACTTTTTTATATTTTGACAACTTTCATCATCGGTAATGACGCTCGAGAACTGACTTGGAAAACCATGGCTAACCTTAACTTCGAAACCGGGCAAGCACCTCATTTTTTACAAGATCACCACAATAAAATGGTTGAAGTAGCTGGCTTTATTGTTCCACTAGAAATGGATGAATCTATTGATCAAGTGAAAGAGTTTATGCTGGTACCTGACCCATTGTCATGTATACATGTGCCGCCCCCACCCCCAAATCAAATCATTTTTGTAAAAATGAAAGATGCTATTCCACTCGATATGGATT
>JAYNJH010000034.1:0-10471 GCA_038109885.1 Candidatus Margulisiibacteriota bacterium
GTATATATCATTGTAAATGTTGATGAGTCCAGAGCCATTGGTTACCGTATCTAGTGATGAAATATTGTATGATTCGCCAGGAATAAAAAAGTAATTGCTCGATAAATTTGTATTTAGGTTAAAACTGTTATCTCCGAAAATAATATAATAGTTATGAGTTGTAAATGTGGGTGGCGCATTAAATGTGATGGCAAAGGTAATTTCACTTCCTGCGGTTAATTTTTGAGTGACTGTTTTTGCACAGCCAGTGAGGAAAAATAATACAGTCCCCAAAAGAAATGGAACGATATATTTTTTAACGTTCAACTGATGTGTCATCAAACACTCCTTCTAAACGAAAAGATTCATATTTATTACTTGAGAAGCCCAAATTGTTATCCGGGAATGCATTAATTGTAAATTGAAATCGAAACTCTTCTAACAAACGATTATACATTAATGTTAGTTTTCGTTCATGTAAATCTTTGGTTAATGATAGTGTTTGTAATTGATAGTTTTGATTATTTTTGGGTGCGTATGTGAAGTAAGCTTTAAAAATCCAACGATTTTCCCATTGCCGACTGGTTGATCCTGCAATGATGTGGTTTAAGTTAATAATTTCGCCTTGATTTAAATCATAGTTTGTTTGAAGCGATGTTTGAAACATTGTTGATGGTGTGATGTCAAATCGACTGACCAGTGGGGAATACTGATGTTGCTGCAACATATAACTGGTTCGAAATAAGCTTTTAAAATATTTATTAGGATGTATTAGTAACTCATATTTATTATCGAGTTTATAATTTACGATCCAATTATAACCAGATTAATACTTAAATGCGTACTTTTCATCGGATAAATAGTATAAAGTTAGTGTTTCTTTAAGTTCATTTTTTTCAAGTTGTGTTCGTTCATCAAAGTAAAAAGGGGTATTTCCATTTGTCGGGACCCAGGTTTGATGATGACTGGTTTCAGTTTTTAAAAATGAAAAAGTATCTGTATTGTATTGCGTGGTGTTACTTAGGGTAAATGTTTGATCCCCACTGGCATAGTAGAACTGTTTGTAAGCTGCATTAAAAGATAACTGGCTATTTAAGAATTCAAGTTCATAAAATCCAAATAATTGTTGATTTAATGTGAATCTTGATTGTGAATATACGCGCTGTTGGTCAAGACTATCAATATAGTATTGTTCATTATAAAAGCCATATTGAAATGTTTGGTTAAGACGCCATTCTTTTGTTAATTGTTGTTGGTTTAATATAAAATCAATTTCCGGAATTTTCTGAACAATATGATTTCGAATATCTGAAGTTACTTGGTCTTCATCGGTATCGAAATAGAAGTCAAAGGCAGTATTAATTGTTCCGAAGTTTTGAATCTTTTTTGTGAGACTATGTTGAGATTTTATGTAAGAATCTTTGCGTGAATCTGTTGAGCTTAATTCTTTTTGGTAATAGTTGATATTGTTTTTGTTTTCTATATCATAACCAATTTTGTGTTGGTTACTTAATCCAATTTGATCACTAATAATACTATTTTCATTACGAAGATAATTGATGTTTAAATTGCTCTGATCATCATTTAATTTGCTGTAATTTAATTGATAACTTTTGGGGCTTAATGATGTTAGGTGCGTTTGATTGAAGCCATAATTAATGGTTTCAATACCATTCAGGTGGTCTTTTTTAAATTGAACTGTATGTTTATCAGAGTTGATATTGCCCCCTTGAATTAAGTACATATTTTTGGATTGAATATTGGTATTTAAACTTTCATTATTTGATAGTTTTATGTACTGATTCCATTCTTTAATATTATTTGGGGTATCTGAAATTGCATAATAGTAAAGGTCACTCGTATAATTGTTATAATTATCATAGTTTAATCGTGTACCTAACCCAATGCCTTTTTTACTTAAATAATCAATATAGGCAGATCCGGTATAATTGTCATTTAACACATAGTCAAATTGACTTTTAAAAAATCCCCCCTCAATTGTATTGTTACCTATAATTGGCATTAGGTATACGACTTTCCGTTTACCTAAGTCAAAAATATAAGCTGGGGACCAGAACCCTAGGGGTAAAAAGAGAACTGGATTAACCAATCGAACATTTTGAGCAATAATTTTTTTTTCTGGATAAATGGTAAAAGACTCTGCTTTAAAATAATAATGAGGTGGATCGTAGTCACATGTGGTGATTTGACCATGGGTTCCTTTTTTATAGGATCCAAAATCCTTGAATACGCTGGCTGAAGAAAAAAACTGTTGTTGTTTTGTTGTTGTTAGCTCCAACCATAGCTTGTTAATTTCGATAATGTCATTTTTTGCATTATAGTTAAATTTCTCTGATAAAATAATTTGATTATCCCGAATTAATTCAACGTTATTTTTACCAATAATTTCGCCTGTTTTTTTGTTATATGTGATCGACTCTGCCAAGACTTTAAAGTCAGGGTGGTTTAATTCGGCATTGCCTGAGGCCGTCATGATTTCACTCATTTCATTGTATTGAATGTCGAGCCCTTTTATAGTGACTTTTTCTGAGTAAGTCATTTGTTGGAGAATAATTAACATGAAAAAAATAGAGTAGAGAAATCTGGGTTTCGGCATGATTAACCTATCTTAGAGAAAGTAATTCAGGTGAGATCCAATATTCGGGATTAATTTTATCCATATTTTTTATTCGGCAACGTTGCTGTTCAAAATGAATTAAATCTTGAAATTCATTGGATTTATTCCAATAGGTTGTCGCCAGTTCCAATTGGAATTGGTGATAGAATAAATCTCCAAGCATAATGTAGAATAAACTTTCTTTGCTATTAAGTTTGATGGCTTGTTGAATTAGTCGAACCCCATGTTCAATATCAGACTTTTCAATTGAAATTAAGCATTTAACAAAGTAAGTATATGGGCAGTTGGTTGTAATGCTTTCTGCCAGAGTGATATGCTTTACGGCCTCAGATAATCGATTTTCAATTAAGTTTAAGAAGGCTATGTTAATGTGAGGAATGTGGAATTTGGGGTCCATTTGTATGGCGAGCTCAAATGATTCTCTGGCGGCCTTATATTGTTGCTTAATTAATTGTTTGCACCCTTCATCATTATATGATTGTGAAAACCCAATCACTTCAAATTGATGGTTCTTTTTCTTTTGTGGGCCAAAGTGATTTTTACGAAGTAACATTTGATAATCTGTTCCTGATTTACAGCCGATGGCAACTAAACCATTATGATTTAAAAATTTTTGCTTTCTAAGTTGCTCTGTAATTGGAAGTGTATTTAGGTAATTTTGATCAAAGGTAGCAACTGTTTCAAAGCAAATTAATGCTTGTTCTTCGTTGCTTAACAATAACTGTGAGAGTCCTGACCAATAGTGTAAGGCCTTAATTTTCTCATGGCTTGATAATACTTTTATTAGTCTTGAATAAATTTGAGATGCTAAATCATATCGGGATGTTTCAAAAAAACCTCGAGCAATCATTTGTTGGCTTTCAATAAAAGAATGACTAGATTCAGGGATTTGCTGTAATAATTGGATAGTGTCACTATAATTGCCTTTTGCTAATAGAAAACTTGCTTTTTGAAGTAAGCTTGTATGTGACTTCTCAGATTGATCAATTTGCTTAATTTGAAAATTGATAAATTTATTAAAGGTTTCCTTTTGAACTTGGTGGATATTCCATTGGAATCGATGTTTAGTGGTTAATTTTTTTAATCGATTTTGGGCTTCAGAAAATGAATTGTTTTCATTTAATATCGTTATATAAAGTAATTCGGATTCGATTTCAATATCGGTATTTTCAAGCGTGTTTAAAATCGCTATGGCGGCCTCGTTTTGATTTGATTTGGATTTTATTTTTGCAATAATAAGATTGGCTTTATTTTGAGCGACAGAATGATCGTTATTTTTGATTGTTTACAAATTATCTAAAAAACTAACTTAATTTATTTATTCCATATTATAAATGCATTTATTGTAGTAATGTAATTGTTGTAAGTTGTTTTCTTGTTGATAATAAATATTTCCAATAATTTCAAGCGCGAGGCAATGATTTGGGAATAATTGAATTATTTTTTGCATTAGTAATAATGCTCGATCGGAGTGGATTGGGGAGTAGGTAATTAGTGCTTCAATGAACGATAAGCTTTCCGTGTAGCTTTCATTTTCTATCATTAGTTCAGCAATTAAGCATAGAATTTCGGGGTGGTTTGGAAATGCGTCGTTTTGTTCTCTTAAAAGTTGAATGGCATCGTCTTTTTTGTTTGGATGGTATTTGATTAGGGTTGCGATTTCTTGACAGCCTTCATCTGGTTTAAATGCACGAAATAAAATATTGGCGAATAGGATTCGAACACTGCTGTGGCGTGGAATCTTTTTTAAAATTTGTTCGATGGGTTGGATCAGTTCATCGGATTTAAAGGGGGCAATTTTTATAAGCTCTGATAAAATATCGCTGGCAGCTTCATAATCACGTTTTCTAAAGTGTAGTTCAGATAAGATTTTATAGTAACTATATTCATTTGAATTCATTTTAATCATTTCTTGATAGAAATGAATGGCTTTATTGTAGTTTTTTTCTTCCAGATAAATACTGGGTAAAATATTGATAATCGAAGCAAAAAATATATTTTTATTTATGGCATTTTCAAAGCATAATTTGATTTTGTTTCGCAATTGTTTTTTAGAAATTAATTTAGCTAAGGTGTCATATGTTTGCTCATGTTGGGGGTAGTCTTCAATATTTTCTTCAAGAACATCAAACCCTTCGTTCCAAAGTTGAAGTTCAAAGTATACTTTGGCAATGATTAAATTTCTAAGGGGCGTATTTTTATCATCAATGGGTGTTTTATATAAGAAGATTAAGATTTCAATCCCAAAATTTTGGTGTATTTCAATGCTATTTTTAAAGTGATCAAATGCCTCAAAAAATAAATGCTTTTTAATTAATGTTTTACCTAATTCAATATGTTTTAGTTCTTTGGGTAATTTGTATTTTTGTATTTTAGTACTCATCGCTTAATTCCATCGTACAATAAGACGCCTGTACAAGGGAAAAAATAAATCAAATTTGGTATCCATGCGCTGAGAAATGGTGACATAATCCCACGTTTTCCAAGGGCTCTAAATGTTGCCATCAAAAAGAAATAGAATCCCACCAAAAGAACAACAATAACAATGGCCCAAATAACGCCCCACCAATCTTTTCCAGTTCGAACAAATGTTACGCAAAATGTTAATCCCATTAAACAGAAAATAAAACATGCGGCAGGAAGGCTCTTTTTTAAGTGGTACTCAACCTCTAAAGCGGATGTGTTTATGCCCCCTCTATCGAGGGTTGTTATTTTTTCTTTTAATTCGTTGGAATCCATTTGTCGAGGGGTTTTATGTTTTGTGTAAAATGAACCTAGATCTCGTTCAATATGAATAATAGTTGTCTCGAAATGAGAAATATATTTTAAATCCCCGGCTCGATTTATCTCATGAATGAACCCGTCTTTAAGATACCAGCTTTTTTCATCCCATTGAGCTTGTTTAGAAGTGATCAAACGGGGGTAGGGGGTACTTGCTTTTTCAAAGAGCAATAAATTTCGCATTTCACCCGTTTCAATATTGACATTTTCTATGAATAAAAAGCGATTTCCCATCTCTTTAAAAAAAACATTATCGACAACCTTCGGTGGGGGTTGTTTTCGAATTGAATGTTGGATTAAACGATCTGATACTTGGTTCGCCCATGGTGTGACGAATTCATTAATTCCCCAAGAAAATAATGCTGTGCCAAGGCCCAATAGCGCAATGGGAATAATGACACGAAAAATGCTCACGCCAGATGTTCTTAAAACTGCAATTTCATTGTCTTTTGCCATTCGAACCATTAAAAGCATGGTTGCAAATATCGCTGACATGGGCAAAAACATTACCATGATGGCCGGGATTTTATACACTAGAAGACGAAATACTGTTCCAAATGGCACTCCTGAATTTATAAATAGATCCACGAGTGCAAAGATGAAATCGACCAGGCCGATAATTACAAATCCGCCAAGCGAGAAGAAAAAGGGTCCGTAAAACTCTTTTATTAAATAGCGATTAATGGTCGAAAATCGCCACATTCGATTACTAAGTTAGTTCGTTTTGTCGCTGTTCAGTACGGGTTCGTTTTACCGCTGCTTTTAACTTCTTTTTGCGTTGTTCGGATGGTTTTTCGAAAAATTCTCGGTCACGTAATTCTTTTAAGGTGCCTTCGTTTTTAATTTTTCTTTTGAATTTTCTTAGTAATGAATCAATTGATTCACCCTTACGCTTATCTTGGCGTGTCATTTGGATTCCTCCTCAATTTGAAGTGTTACAGCCATAAGTTGTAACTTTAAATTTAGATTATACTTGATATTGTGAATTATTTCGATCATTTTTTGTAAAAAAAACAATTCTTTTTTACGTAACGTTTCTTTTTGGGAACCAAGTTGAAACACCCAAATATTTATGACGTTTTTAATGATGCTCGGGTCATAGGGGAGACTTTGAATCCAAATGGCTTGATCCATCACCGGTAAACTTAAGAATGACTGGACGTCTAGCATTGAGATTTGTTGACTAATTTCATCAATACAGTTTTGTATACGTTTTTTATGATCATTAAAGCATTCAGATAGAATTGTTTTGGGAATTAAATGCTTATTTGTTGTTGAAAAAATAAATAGAGTATTGGGTTGAGGTTCTTCTAGAATTTTTAATAGGGCATTGGCTGCGGACAATGTTAATTTTTCACATTCATAAATTAAAATAATGCAATACGTTCGTGTGGTTGCGCCATATTTGATACGTTCTTGTAATTGTTTAACGGTGTCTATTTTTATACTTTGTTTTGAGCCGATGATAATGATGTCAGCGGTTGGTTCTTGAATATCAGATAAATCAAGGTTTTCGATCGAAAATGATGTTCCATTCACTTCTTCTGAAAGTTGTTTCATTTGGGCAAATAAACTTGCTTGATTTTCACCATAAAGTAATAGCCCCTGTGGGAGCCGCTGAGACTGACTCAGTCGTAAAAGTAACGGGTTTAGTTTTGTTTTAAATTCATCTACAGCATTACTCATTTTTATATGATATATTATATCTATAAATGATTGAAGAAACACGGTTTTACGATCCAGGTGAGCAAGCAGGTGATGAGAAAGAGTTTTCACTAAGGCCCAAAACTTTGGATGATTTTATTGGTCAATTAAACTTGCGCCGAAATTTGTCGGTTTTTATTGAGGCTGCCAAAAAACGTGACGAGTCCTTGGAACATGTTTTATTTTATGGGCCCCCGGGCCTTGGTAAAACATCTTTGGCGAATATTATCGCTTGTGAAATGCAAGGGCAAATCAAAATCACATCGGGTCCGGCAATTGAGCGTCCCGGGGATTTGGCTGCAATTTTAACCAATTTAAATAAAGGTGATATTTTATTTATTGATGAAATTCATCGACTTAACCGTTCAGTTGAAGAAGTGCTTTATCCGGCCATGGAAGATTTCGAGTTGGATATTGTAATTGGTAAAGGGCCCGCTGCGCGATCGATTCGACTTAATTTAGAGCGATTTACATTGGTTGGTGCAACGACTCGGGTGGGCTCACTTAGTGCCCCACTTCGTGATCGGTTTGGTATTATCGAAAAATTTGATTATTACACGCCGGATGAATTAGCGACGATCGTTGAACGTTCATCGATGCTTTTGGAAACGCCGATTGTTAAGGACTCAGCGAAAATGGTTGCTGAGTCTTCAAGAGGCACCCCTCGGATTGCGAATCGAATTTTAAAGCGTGTACGAGATTGGGCTCAAGTATATTCGGACGGTAGAATCGATGTTGAAGATGTTCGTGCCTCTTTAGAAGCTCTGGGGATTGATCCAACGGGGATTGATCAAAATGATCGTTTGTATTTGACCACCCTTGTTCAAAAATTTTCGGGAGGACCGGTGGGGGTTGATACACTAGCCGCAAGTATGTCTGAGGAATCCGAGACTTTAGAAGATGTTATTGAACCATACCTTTTGCAAAAAGGGTATTTAGATCGTACAGCAAAAGGGCGAATGGCAACCGACTTGGCCTACGAATACTTAGGTATTCATCGTCAGTCAAAATCGAATAATCAAACAACATTATTTTAGGAGAGTAAAATGTCTAAACGTAAATCAAGCATAGAACGAAAAACCAAGGAGACTGATATACAATTATCATTAACGATCGATGGTAGTGGTAAATCAACCATTGAAACTGGGATTGGTTTTTTTGATCATATGTTAGATTTGTTTACTGTCCATGGTTTGTTTGACCTTTCAGTTAAAGTTAAAGGGGATTTGCATGTGGATGGTCATCATACAGTTGAGGATGTTGGAATTTGTTTGGGACAAGCCATTAAGTCTGCATTGGGTGATCTAAAAGGAATAAGGCGCTATGCTTCAGGTTCGTTTCCAATGGATGATTCCTTATGCAATATTGCGATTGATATTGGTGGTCGTCCATTTTTATCGATTGATGATTTGCAAGATCAACAATTGGGGGCCTTCCATACGGAACTGGTTGAGGAATTCTTTCGATCGGTTGTCCAGCATTCAGGGCTTAACTTATTTGTTTCTTGGCCGCATAAAGGAAACATGCATCATGTGATCGAAGCCTTATTTAAGGGCTTTGGCGTCGCCCTTGATCAGGCAACACAATTGGATGCGCGTAGGATAGGTGTGCCTTCAACAAAAGGGGTTTTGTAGGTGACGGTTGTTTTTGATGCCGCTGATATGGCGATTTTATTGAGCCGAGTTTCAAATGATTTGCATCGTTATCTAAAAGCTTATTCAAACCATAATATTGTTTTTGTTGGAATTTTAACCAACGGGTTATTTTTTGGGAAGCGAATACAGGGGTTGTTGGCAAAGCGTAACTATCATATCGATACACCTGTCATGGGGTTGGATATTTCATTATATCGAGATGATTTGGAAAGTAAGAAGAAAGATTACCTAAGTATTGGCGGAACGAGTGAGCCAATTAATTTGGATGGCAAACATGTTGTTCTATTTGATGATGTATTATGTACTGCACGAACAGCTCGTGCGGCATTAAATGCCATTTTTGATTATGGCCGCCCAGAGAAAGTTAGTTTTACGGTGTTGTATGATCGGGGACATCGCCAGGTGCCCATTGAGCCTAATGTTGTTGGTAAGTCAATTGATTTTGATATGTCTCAGCGTGTTAATGTTGGGTTTCTAGAGGTAACGGGTGAAGATCAGGTTGAGTTGGGGCCGTTTTAATCAGATTTATTTTGGCTAATTGAAACTTATTTAGAGGCTGATCAATTCATTCTTGTCCATTGAATTTAAATTTGCGCTTATTTCATTCATTAGGGCTCTGAAGGTGTCTTTGTGTCCATTTTAAGCTGCAAAATGAACGGTTAACCATCGTTTCGTTGTATATAGATTTAAATTCTAGATCTTGTATCGGAGATTGGCATTAATACTGAAATTAATTCGTTGTGTCATTAAAGTTTCATATTAGTTGAAATACTAAAAAGAAAAGCGAGGGTATACACTGACTGATGAGATGGGATTAATTTGAGTCCCACCCCGAAGGGTGGGTAGAAAATAATTTAAATTAGGAAGTGGAATTTATTGGTTGTTAATTTTTTCGAACCAAAAACCCTCGAACTTGTTTTTGAATAGCGGTGGCGGCATTGTGTTGTTGTAAATGGAGTGCCTCTTGAATAAACGCCATTGATGCGGTTTCAAATTGAAGACCAGCTGGTTCAGTCGCATTTTTTAAACTGCAACAACTGGAAAAACGCATATCAATTTTATGGAAGTCATCATTTAATAATTTGTAGGCAAGGTTTAGAATATCCTCAACTTCATCACCAATGCGTATGGCTTTAATTAGCGGGTTTTGGTGTGATATGGCTGAATATAAAAGTTGGGTTAGTGTATTATTATCCATATTAAATGCACCGATGTTGTTTAATTGAGTCATTTCATCGTCTGTTAATTCAATTCTTGAATCATCGGTTAGCTTTAATAAGTATTTGGCTTGCAATTTTAAATTGGCATCAAAACTCCCAACTAAAGTTGTATTTGCAACATGAATAAATTGGTTGGTTGAGGCATCAAAAACAACCCGGGCGTGCTTAATGTCTTCAACGGTTTTAATAATGGTAGCCATAGTGGTTAAATCCTGTTGAAAATTCTCGTTTAAAAACAGTTGCATAAATAAGTAGCCGACCTTTATTTTGTCGATACAGCTGCCAGTCGCTGTTTGAGCAGTACTTAAAATGCGATTATTTATAAAATCACAATGGCGAATATCCTGCCCTTTAGAGTCATATTCCGCTTCCATTTTTTGAAATAGTGGTGTTAGTTTATGACGTAAATGAATCAAGTCTGTTTGACGTTTATTGCCCGTAGGCAATTCATTTAATAAACGAGTTAGAAATAGGGCAAAGGCATTGAATAAGGA
>JAYNJH010000034.1:10481-17562 GCA_038109885.1 Candidatus Margulisiibacteriota bacterium
CCCTTGTTCTGTTTGAGTGGTAGTAAATTGCCAAAATGGGTGGTTGGCTTCGGTTTGAGTAATGGTTTGAACCAGGTTAGGGAGTTGACTTGCTCGAACATCACTGGTTTGACGGTAGTCATTAATACTGAAATTAATTCGAGGTCCATTATACCCCGGTGCATTTTGACGGTTATTATACTCAGCCAATAAACGTGCGGACAAACCAGTATTGGTTGCATATACTGTTTGAGTTGGCTGTAATTGAAATACCCAACCGGAGAGTGATCTTAGGCTGGTGCAGCCATAAAGCTTAAGATTTCCTCCGACGGTTAGGCCTTGGGGTAGTGTTGTCATACTGGTGCAGCCGATTAGAGAAAGATCTCTTTCGATCTGCAAATCTTGAGGAAGTGATCTGATTTTGGTACTTGAAATAATTAAGTTACCATCAACCACCAATCGATCATTTTTTATTTGAATTCGGTCTTTAATACGTTGGCGAATTTTACATTCATTTGGTGCTTCATTAACCCAGTTGTTTAGGGTCGTGCGCAAAATATTAGTTTGATTTTGATTGGCTTTTCTTGCTAAATGACCTCTAGCGAGGCTTTGAATTTTTTTGGCTGCTGAAACTTGCGAGTTTGTGTTCATAAAAATTTCCTAAATCCCATTATGGGTGTTGATATATATTTGATGGTGCTTAAATCATCAAGAGTTCAAAATGTTAGGTGACGCATTTTGGTGATTAAGCGAGAGTGGGGTTAGGACAAGACCTAAGGTGCCTCTCCTAAGATTGATGAAGGGGCTTTGGAATTGAGGTGGTGTCCAACCCCAACGAATATGGCCAATCGAAAAGGTGAGTTGGCAAATTAAACTCATTCCTTTAGACTTTAGCCTAAAGGCGAATTGTTGTTTTAATAAATTAAAATTAGTTGTCATCATAAATATCTTGCTCACAATTATATATCGAAAAAAATCTAGATTACTTGCAAATTTCTTCGGCGTCGTTTTTGTTATATATAGACTACAAAATTTAGGATTTGAATTAATCTTATTCATCTGGTGTGAGAGCTATAAAAAACGTCTACTTTCAGGAAATTAATCATAGCATTTAAAATATATTAGCGAATTAGATACGTTTAATGGGCAATGGCCACGATTAAAAAAATAAATAGAGTTTGAAGGCTATGAAATTGTGCAACATGATTTTCCAATGGCATTATTATTAGATGTGATAGCGGGCTCGTCATTATTGTTTTCACCAAATATTAAGGCTGAAGTTTTAATATCGGCAATTTCTTTTTTTATTATTAAAAAACTATCATTTCTCTGATTAAAATGCTCTTTGCTTTCATTAAGAATATGATCTAACCTCTGATTAAAACGCTCTATGCTTTCATAACTATGATATGATCTGAAATTAATCAACTCACGAAAATATATTTCCATATGGATTTCAAACTGGTTATTTCTTGCTAAATACTTAGCTATTCCCCTAGCATCAAAAAACTCATGCTTTTCTATCAATTTCATGGCGATTTTTTTCGCCTCTTCCCCCCTTTTGTTTTTTGCTAAATACTCTCCTTTGTACCTAGCAAGTAAAGTATTTCTTTGTAATTCTTTATTTAGCGAAAATAATTTTAATATATCTTCTATTGAACAAAACTCTATCACTGTGACTAATATATCTTGAAGTGGCTGAGTTAGAACCGTATTCTTAGTAGAAGAAATATCTTTGCTAGCAATTACTTTTTTTAAATTCAAATCAATCTCCTTGATTCACACTTGGTTATCATAGCCTGATTTATCAATTTTTTACTAGAGGATAAATCTCAAAAAGCTTGTGGAACTAAATCTTCTTTAGAAACATGGCGTTGGCAAAGGAACTTTGACCGTTTCATTGATTTCCTTTTGTTTATCATCTTGGATTTTCTTGGCTAATTCAGCTGATTTTTCATATGCCGAAATATCATCTTCAAGCGAAATAGATTCACGATTTTAAAAAAAATCTTTGATGATGGATTAGTGTATTTCTTGTTTAATCTTGAGATACGATGCATTTTACTTCTCTATTTTTAAGCATATTTATAAGAATGCTAAAGTACTTTTTCATTGTCTCGGGGCTTTGGTTAAGTCGATTATTTTTTTTGAACTAAATTGCTATTGACTTTATATAGAGCTATAATACTTCTATTAATTTCACTGGATTGCTTATGAACAAAATAATTAGTTGTCGCTCTCATAACATAATTTTGCTAACGGCTGAGGATGTACCTAAGTATTTAGCTGTATTTTTGGATTTTGTTTTTCAAGATAAATTTGTCCAAAAAAATAATTTGGTTCAATCTTACTATCAGCAATTATTCTTCATTATTTTAAATTGGGCTTATGTTACGCCGGAACAATTGAATTTGAAAACTGTCCAAGTTTTTAAAATGCCAGAGAAGATGGCGGGGCCTAAAACTTTTTATGTGGGTGATATTCATGGGGAAATGAATCACCTTTTATTTAACCTTATTGGAAGTGGCTTATTTGAATATCAACCTTCTAAAGTGCCTTATCTATTGTATGATCCATTAAAACGAAAGGCCTATTCCATTTTAAAGTTGCCTAAATATACCAATAAGGCTGTGGATCACTTTCAATTGATCCCCAATTTGCGTTTTGTTTTAAATTCTAATGTTAAAATGGTGATTTTGGGAGATATTTTAGATCGTGGGCCTTTCATGGATCAGTGCTTAAGTTTAATCCTATACTTAATTGACCAACAAAAAGTGTTGCTTTCAACAGGGGGGATGCCTGAAAAGCAATTGGTGGTTCTTTTAGGTGACCATGAAATTTATGGCCTAAGACCGGAAGCGATGCTTTTTCCAAATTATCAACTTACCGTAGGGATCCCATTTTCGATTCGGAGGTCGAATCAACATAATATTTCTTTTGTACATAAAATCCTTAGTCAAGCATTTCAAAATGGTGAAATTCAATATGCTTACTATGGTGTGAACCAGGAATATGCTGCACATAGTGCTATTACAGAAACGTTTCTTTTAGGTTTAGTGGATAGTTTTAATAATTTAAATTATAGGCTATTAAACCAACGCCTTGATTTGGTCCAACGCTTGGAATTTATTAATAATGTTAATGCTCTTTTAAATGAACTTAATGGCCCTGTTTACTTAGAGCGTATTATTTTGTTTTTAAATATCTTGTTTAAAGAATTGGCATGTCTATTGGCGCCAAACTCAGGCATCTCGTATTTAGATCGGTTGATCTTTTTTCGTCATCCACTGATATCTATTAGTGATGGGAGTCATAACCCGTTATGGGTTCGCCCGTTTGCTGATCCTAAAATAAAATGTGTCGATTCGATGGGCGTTATTGGGCACTCTTCGATTTGCTCTGGGGAATGCCAAGTGCTTAATCAAGCAAACAGTAAAGTAATCAGTGTCGACATACAAGCGTCTTGGATTTATCGCTCTAATCAAGAACGCCCTCATTCAAGAGCACGATTAACATTTTGGGATTCAAAAAAAAATAAATTTTTTCATTTAAGATTAAGTAATGAGATAACCTGTTTTAGGCATGGTGGTTTTAAGCCTAATTCGAATCAATCCGGTTGGTTTAAGCGAATTGTAAAGCTTTTTCCTTTTTTACCGATAACTAATTCAAATCTATTAGGGGGTGAACAATGATCGTTGATTTACAAGGTATATCTGTAATGACGCTTGTTTTTGCAAAGGTATATGGAATTTATTTTTGCGCGGTTGGTTTAGCTATTCTTCTAAACCCCGCTCGTATTCGATCGTGGTACGAAGGCATTTTAGCCAATAAAAACTTGGCGATGGTCGGCAGTACGATTGGATTAATTATTGGGGCGTTTATTTTAGCGACACATCATTTAGTTGTCCCTGATTGGCCTTTTATTATTACATTGATCGGTTATTGGGGCGTTGTGATGGGAACGGCGGCATTAATTTCTGATCACGCGGTTCAAATCGTTCGTCGAATTGTTAATCAAAGTGATGCTGTTTATCGCTTAAGTGGCGTTGCTTGGCTATTGCTAGGGGTCTTCTTAGCAATGAAGGGGTTTGTTTAAATAAAAAACACGAATCAAGGAATGCCCATCTTTTAAGGTGGGCATTTTTTTTTGATGAATTTCATGAGAACACATTTGTGTTTTTATTGAGCATTATATAGTATTAGTCTATGGCTAAAAATAAACGACAACGACCTCCAAAAAAAGATTGGCGATCTGTTATATGGTATTTGTTTTTTAGTTTCTTTGTAATTTCAATCATTACGGCAACTATTTCAAAACCTAAAGAATCCCAACAAATTAATTTTTCACAGTTTTTAAATGAACTTGATAACGGGCAGGTAAAAAATGTGAAGATTTTAACATCTGATCAAGTGATTCAGTATACCACTCAAGATGGTGCAACCTTTAAAGCCTATTATATTGACTACCCTAATTTGATTGATGAATTAAAGGAAAAGAATGTAGAAATTAATGTTAACCCCTCGGATTCAGATTGGTTTATTGGTTTATTCTTACAGGCCTTTCTACCATTTATACTTATCGGGGCATTGTGGTTCTTTATCTTTCGATCTGCCCAAGGGGCTAGTAGTCAGGCAATGTCTTTTGGAAAAAGCCGTGCTACGCCTTGGAAAAAAGGTGATATGAAGCAAAAGGTTACCTTTAAAGATATCGCTGGTGTTGATGAGGCCGTAGAGGAATTACGTGAAATTGTTGAATTTTTGAAAAAACCTCAGAAATTCCGAGATATTGGTGCTAAAATCCCAAAAGGCGCGTTACTTATGGGGCCACCAGGTACAGGTAAAACTCTACTTGCAAAGGCCATTGCCGGTGAGGCCGACGTACCCTTTTTTAGTTTGTCTGGTTCAGATTTTGTTGAAATGTTTGTCGGTGTAGGGGCATCACGAGTTAGGGATTTATTTTCGCAAGCAAAGAAAAATACACCATCGATCATTTTTGTTGATGAAATTGATGCCGTTGGCCGTCAACGAGGTGCTGGTTTGGGTGGTGGACACGATGAAAGAGAGCAAACGCTTAATGCGCTCTTGGTTGAAATGGATGGCTTCGGTGCCGATACAACTGTAATCGTAATCGCAGCAACTAACCGACCGGATATTCTTGACCCAGCACTACTTCGTCCCGGTCGATTTGATCGGCAAATCACAGTCGATAAACCTGATTTGAAAGGCCGAAAGGAAATACTTGATATTCATGCAAAAGGCAAAAAGATTAAAAAGGATGTTGATCTTGAGTTAATCGCACGCCGTACGCCTGGATTTACTGGTGCTGATCTAGCTAATATTATTAACGAGGCAGCGTTGCTTGCAGCAAGACGAAATAAAAAAGAAATATCGTTAAGTGAAATCGAGGAATCCGTTGAACGTGTTGTTGCTGGCCCGCAACGTAAATCTAGGATTATGTCTGATAAAGAAAAAGAAATTGTTGCTTATCATGAAACTGGGCATGCTTTGGTTGCTGTTAATGTAGATAGTACAGATCCTGTCCATAAAATTAGTATTTTACCAAGGGGATTTGCCTTAGGTTATACATTGCAGCTGCCGGTTGAAGATAAATTTTTGATTTCGAGACAACATATATTATCACAACTTAAAATTCTTTTGGGGGGCCGAATTGCTGAAGAAATTATTTTTGGGGAGATTACTTCTGGGGCATCAAATGATATTGAACGTGTAACAGAGTTAGCGAAAAATTTTGTTTGTAAATATGGTATGAGTGATAAACTGGGTACTCGAAAGTATGGTATGGATTCAGGGCCCGTCTTCTTGGGTCGAAAAATGAATGAACAATCCCAAGATTATTCTGACCATATTGCCAAAGAAATAGATAATGAAATTAATTTATTAATTCAAGACGCTTATGATGATGCAACTAAAATACTGAAAAAATATAAAAAAGCTTTGGTGGAAATTTCTAAGATCTTGTTGGAAAAAGAAGTTATAGAAGGAAATGAATTTTTAGAATTGGTTGACAAATTTCAATCCAAAAAAACGAATAAGCCAGCCACTGTGGTGACGCCATCCTCTGATTCTAAAACATTGGATCCAAAACCAAGAAAACGAAAGGCATCACCTAAAAAAGTATCGAACGATTCAAATGTATCAACAAAGCTTGATTTAAATAAACCCATTGATCAACTGGGCTAACTTTTGATATCGTTATATGTGTTTCGGGGCGTGGCGCAGCCCGGTTAGCGCGCTACTCTGGGGGAGTAGAGGTCGTTGGTTCGAATCCAGTCGCCCCGACCATTTTTGGCAATCTTTGATGTTTTAAGCTTGGAGATGCTATTCGCATCTAATCTACGCTCTTAGAAACGCCAAATCTCATCCCAAAAAAACGTAGCGAAAAGTAATGGGGCTCATTTGAATGAAGACAAAGATTAACGAATGCGAAAGGTCGGATAATTTATGCATTGAAAATAGACGTCAATGCATCATATTTACTTTTTAGGTTAGCTAAAAAGGAAGTGAATTTGCTTAATTTACTTTTTTTAAATTGGTTATCAATTTGTTAATTTTAAACGGATTTATGTTAAACTTGGCTAGTTATAAATTTCATAATGTATTGCAACAAACCTTGTTAAGGTTAGCCTTAAACTTAAAAGATGAAGGTAAACTGACGCTAATTAATTAGGTAATATTAATGCCGCATGTTTTTTGGATAGTGTGATTTTTTTCAATTAGCGTTTGAATTTTATCCATACTTTTGAAAGCTGGTAATTGTTAAGAATTAAGTTCGTTCATTTTATTACGAACATATTCTTTCAAACGAATCTTTTCAGATTGCAATTCATCAGATGTTTGAAATTTATCAATGTAGTCAAATAATTCTTTTTGTAATTCTAAAGCTAAAACTTTATCGGCTATGGCGCGTTTTTTTAAATTTATATTAGTTGGGGATGTTTTAAATTTGCCTAAAAAGGATCCAATATCGGCTTCCGCTTGAACTGCCCCTAATAAACGAATGTTCAAGCCAAAATCGGGTGAGACACTTTTTAGAAATTGAATCATTATCGATTTGTACTTCAGGATCCTCATTAATGTCTAA
>JAYNJH010000035.1:0-9637 GCA_038109885.1 Candidatus Margulisiibacteriota bacterium
TTTATTTAGAGTTGTTTCTGAAGCTAGATTGATTGTTTTTATATTATCTTTTTTGCATTTTAAAGTTGGGCCCCCATCAAAAATATCAATTTGATTCATGACTTGAAACCCTTCTCTAATTAATAATTTTTTTGCAGGCATTGTATAGGGGTGGACTTGTTTAAAATAATGTTGAATATCTTTACTAATTAAATTTAAATAAATGGCGTTTCTTGGGAAATTTGCTTCGATGAAACGCTCATCTTTACTTGCTTTTATATCCGCCTGATGAAATGTTAATGGAATAAACTTTTTGCCAATTGCATTCCATACTGGGGATACATTGTTTTTGAATAAAAATCCACGAAGTTCAGCAATGATATATCTACTAAAGTAATCTGGAAATCTTTTAATAAATAAAAATCGAGATAATGATAATAATTTTCCTATTTTTTTTTCTCTATACTTTGGCATTAAAAATAAACTTCCTAATTCAGAAGGCCCATTGTAGGTTTTTTTTAATTTGAGGTAGGTATTGTTTTGATCTTTTTTTATGTCAAAAGAGTAATAAGCACGATGTATTCCGGTTCGTGCTTTAATTCCTGATATGCCAATAATTTCTTTATTATTACTTTCGAGAATAAAGATAAACTTTCGATGGTTATTATCTATTTTTTGACTAAGACTTTTGGTGGCTTCAGCTACTAGTTTTTTTGCATCCTTCAATGTTTTTGGTAAGTTTGATAGCCCGCTTTTTGCATGCTTAGATAGTTCATAAATAGCTTTTGCATCGCTTGGATGACAATGTCTTAAAATATAGGATTCATTTTTATTCACTAATTGATTTATCGATTATATTAACAGCTTCTTCAATGTCGTTTTTAGTAACGGAACCTAATGGTAAAAGAAATCGAATTCGTTTGGGCTCATTCCCTGTTGTAAATCCCATGAGTCCGTTATCAAACAATTTCATTAATAAATCGGTGACTTTTGAAGTATCACCTTTAAATGGCGTGAATGCGAGCATTCCACCAATCCCATATGGTCCAGTTATTTTATCTTTATGCTTTTTAGCTAGTTTACGTATTTTTTGATTGAAAGTATTGCCAAATACCATGTTTTTGCCATTTTTTCCAAAATGGTTATTTTTAAATAAAAATCGTATTATTTGATAACCACATTCAATGGCACTGGTAGATGCTGTATAGGTTTGACTAATAATTCCCGGGCTAGGTTTAAATGATTTTTTGTATATTGTTGCGCATGCTTGTGATAATTTTCCGATGGTTAAAATGTCAACATCTTGGAGAATATTAAAATGTTCACTTGCAAAAAGTGAAGATGTTCGTCCAAAGGTTTGAACTTCATCAACAAGAATGGGTATTTCTTCATTTTTTAAAACATATATGAGTTGCTTGAAAAATAATTCATTTCCTAAATTATATCCACCTTCACCTTGAATAAGTTCCATACAAATTCCGGCATATTGATTTGGATATCGTTTTAGCAATTTGTTTAAAACATGTATGCATTTTTCAATGCTTCTTTTGGGTTGTTTTACATCGTAAAAGGGGATGTAATCTACGTGGATTAGGTTTGGAAGTCCTTTTCGATACATTGCTTTGTCTGTAATTTGTGCTAATGATAATGTGCGACCCATAAAGCAATTTTCAAAAGCTAATAATCGTTTTTTTTGAGGGGACTTATGGAATAGCAGTTTCAATGCATTTTCATTTGCCATAGCTCCGGATGTTGTTAGCATACAATGATCCAGTTTAGAGTGGTCCAATAATAATTTCATTAATTCAAATGAACGTTCATTTTGTTGAAGGTTTCCTTGCATTATTGTGTCCTCAATTGCAGCATCAATGCTTCCATTTCTAAGAACTTCTAAGCTATGGCCAAAATGAGCACCGATGCCATTAATAAAGTCTAGTTTAATACTACCGTCAGTTAATAATACTTTTGATCCTTTTCCAATTCCTGAACTGATATATGGAAAAAATAGCTTTCCACCTCGTAATTTTTCAACGGCTTTTAGGTCTTTAGTAACTGTTTTAATCCTAGGTTGTTTTAAAAATGTATTTTGATAATCTTGTATTGTTTCATTAATTAATTCTTTTGCTTTAATAATGCGTTGGTCTGATAAAATTTTCTTTTTAAAAAAATGTTCCATTTCATTATTACTTATACCCGTTTAATTAAAATCTAAAACTTTTATGTTACTAAATAGTAATTTGTGGGAATAAATCATTAGGATGTCCAAATATTTTTTACTATTTATATTTATACTTTCATTTGGTTGTTCAAAAACTTATCTAGATTCAACAGAGGAATCGACAACCACGTCAGATCCATTTACAGTTGCATCAACCTATTCGAGTGTTGATTATTCTCAAATGACGTTCAACTATACAAATCCAGAATTAGTTCGTCAAGTTGAGGTTAGACGAGAAACAACCGAAGTTCCATTAACAGAGTATGATGGTGAGTTAGTTTTTTTAGATACCTCAAATAAATCATTGTTTTATGATTATAAAGTTTCTGAAGATAAAGCTTCATTAAATGAAAATACGACGTATTATTATTCTATTTTTTATCGCTCTGATGATATGACTATTCCTCCTAAACGGTTGAAGGATATTAAAATTAAAACGTTATCTTACAAAGAGGGGATGCTTCAGTTTCTGTTAGAGTTAATAAGTTACTCTTTATCAGTCAATAATGCGTTGAATTTTGTTTCTTCAACCGAGCTTTTGAGTCTTTTTGTAGATACAAGTACAGATCCTGTTACTTTTGTTAATCCCAATTTGAATAATGCAATTGATGGGATCTTGCTTCACTCCTTAAAGTATAAACCTACAAATTCAACTCAAACATCATTACAAACATCATTAAATCATTCATTAATTAGTACATTAAAAACAAATGAACGTTTATTTGTTGTTGATTATTGTACAAGTACAAACACTACTTGTGTAAATGATGCTCGGAGTAATTATGAGAATCAAGGTGTTGTTGGTTTGATCCATCCGAATATAGTATCTGATATTAAAAATGACTTTCCTGATCTCCTTAATGAATCTGCTTCATCAGAAATAACATCACTAAATGATGAGGATATTAAAAACTTCGTATTTATCGATAGTCCATTCAGTAATATGATTAGTCAACTTTCTACCTCTAATTATGACATGATTATGATGACTCCATTTTCATCATCCAGTTGGTCAAATTTATTTTCAAGTGCTGATGTTGAGCGTTTAAAGAAAAAAAATAATGGGACATCAAGGCGTCTTGTTTATGCTTATATCGATGTTTCTAAAGTTTGGAAAACAAATACATATTATTGGAATGCTTTATGGGATGAATTAGAGAGCCGACCCAATTGGATCGATCGAAATGTATCAACAAATTCGGATGATTTTTATATTAAGTTTTGGCGATCTGAATGGCGGGAAATCATAAAGCCAGTTTTAAAGTCAGTTATTGAATCGGGTTATGACGGGTTGGTGTTTGGTGGTGGAGAAAAGTTTTCAAATTACCCTTTGAATTAAAGTTAATCTTCAAGACGTTTAATTAAGGTTCTGTAATTAATTCCAAGACGTTTTGCAGTTTCGGATTTGTTGAAATTACAAAGTTTAAAAGTTTCATTTGCATGAATTTTAAGAAGTTCTTTTTCTGAATAGTTTGCAATAAAACTTAGCTCGATTGCTTGTTTTATTTCTTTCTTTTCTTCTGGAGCATAGCTGTTGATATGCTCACCATTGATGATGGTATCATTTTCCAATAATACGATTCTAGAAATGATATTTTGCATTTCTCGGACGTTTCCTGGCCATGAGTAAGCCTTTAAGCTTTTCTTAGCACACTCAGATAACTGTTTTTCCTTTTTACTGAATTCGGTGCAGTATTTTTTAAGTAAATAGTTGGCGATTTTTAGGATGTCATCGCCTCGATCACGAAGTGCTGGCATTGAAATTGGAAATGCTGTGAGGCGATAGTAAAGATCTCCTCTGAACTTTCCTTCTTGAATCATTTCCTCTAAATTTTGATTTGTAGCGGCAATAATTCTTGCGGACGACTGGATTTGTGATGTGCCACCAATACGCTCAAAGTTTTTATTTTGTAAAACTCGCAACAACTTTGCTTGTAATGTTAATGGTAACTCTCCAATTTCATCCAAGAATATGGTTCCTTTTTGGGCAAGTTCAAATTTGCCCTTCTTTTGATCATCGGCGCCAGTGAATGCCCCCTTTTCATATCCAAAAAGCTCTGATTCAATCAGGTTTTCAGGAATAGCTGCACAGTTAATACTGATAAAAGGCCCATTGGCTTTTGTACTATTCTTGTGAATATGACTCGCGATTAAATCTTTTCCGGTACCACTTTCCCCTTCTATTAAAATGGTAATCTCAGTATTTTTAATTTTATCTAGTTTAGTAAATAGGTCCTGTATTGTATCAGACTCACCAATAAATGTTTCTTCAGAAGATGCGGTTTCTTTTTCATTTGTTTCAATGGCGGATTGAAGAATTTTAAGGATGTTCTCGATATCAAAAGGTTTTTCAATGTAATCAAATGCGCCTTCTTCAAAAAATATTCGGCGAGTTGACGTGTCGCCATACGCACTAATAATGATAATTGGAATGTTTGGGGAAATAATTTTAGCCGCTTTAAGAAATTCTAATCCGGTCATTTCTGGCATTTTAAAGTCAGCAATTACAACATCTGGAGAGAATTTTGTAAGAAGTTCAAGGCCTTCTTTCCCATTCTTTGCATAATTAATATTGTAGCTTTTCTCATCAAGAAATGTTTTGAATGAAAAAAAGATGGTTTCATCATCGTCAATTATTAAAACCTTAGGGGGTATCATGTATTAAAAAAATACCAAATTTTAGTTTAAAAAGCAATAAAACCTTTTTGGTTCTCTAATTTTTTGTAACTTACTTATAAATGAATTCTGAATTAAATATTTTATGACTGTATTTTTTTTTGCAACTTTGGCACTGTATTTTAAATATTGATAGGTAAACTTTTTCCAATCCAGTCCAACAAAGGCCATGTTTTTCAACAATAAGTTTCCTGGGTAGTTTTCTCATTTCATTTAAATCAACATCAGCATTACAAAACTTACACTTAATAGTTGGTTCCACTTTTGTTTTCTCCTTGGTTAGTTCTTTAAGCATTGACTTCATCCTTTGAAAGCGTTTCAAACTCAAAAGTTTGGCATGAGCAGATTAAATTCCGGTCACCAAAAGCATTATTTATTCGATTTACTGCAGGCCAGAATTTGCTGTCATAATCATTAAGGGGGAAAAAGGCTTGTTGCATACTATAATTATATTTCCATTCTTTTTTAAGATCAAATTGTGTATGCGGTGCATTTTTAAGGGGGTTTGAATCAATATTATCCGAAGTGATAGTATTAATTTCTTCTTTAATCTTAATCAATGAGTCACAAAAACGGTCAAGTTCATCTTTTCCTTCACTTTCAGTGGGTTCAATCATAAGGGTATCTGGAACAGGCCAAGACATCGTTGGTGCATGAAACCCAAAATCCATCAATCGTTTTGCAATATCTTCAACGGTAACTTTTGCTGATTTTTTAAATTCTTTACAATTTATAATTAATTCATGAGCGACTCGATTATTTTGATTTGTGAACATGATTTCATAATGATTTTTGAGTCTTTCAGCAATGTAATTTGCATTTAAAATAGCAATTTGAGTGGCCTTTTTTAAGGCATTTGACCCCATAAGTTTAATATAAGCATATGAGATTAAACAAATACTTGCTGACCCGTAAAGTGTGTTTGAAATAGCGTTTGTTGTATTAGGTAGAAATGGTTTCAGATGTTCTTTGACACAAATTGGACCAACCCCTGGGCCACCACCTCCATGAGGTATGCAAAATGTTTTATGTAAATTTAAGTGGCAAACATCAGCCCCAATGGTTGCGGGAGATGTTAGCCCAACTTGAGCGTTCATATTTGCACCATCCATATATACTTGTCCACCAGCCAAATGAATTTTTTCGCAAATTGATTTTATATCTTCATCAAAAACCCCAAAAGTTGAAGGGTAAGTGATCATGAATACAGCTAAGTTGTCTTTATGTTTGGTAATTTTTTCATTTAAATCATTCATGCATATTTCGCCAGTATTTAAACATTTGATCGGAATAATTTTTAGCCCACATAAAGATGCGCTTGCAGGATTAGTTCCATGAGCAGATGTTGGAATAAATGCAACGTTGCGATTTGATTCTCCTTTGCTTTCAAAGTAATCTCTAATGCACATCAAACCAGCAAATTCACCTTGTGCTCCAGAATTAGGCTGCAAACTTGTTGCATCAAATCCAGTAAATATTGCTAAATCTTTTTCTAGTTGATTCAAAATTGCTTGATAACCTTTTGTGAATTTATGATTTGAAAACGGGTGAATATCACTAAAATTTGGGTTGGATAAGCTTAATAATTCTACAGTAGCATTTAATTTCATTGTACAAGACCCCAGTGGAATCATTGCATTTGCTAGAGATAGATCTTTACGCTCTAAGTGTTTAATATAGCGTAACATTTTTGTTTCTGAATGGTAGAGATTAAAAACGGATTGTTGCAAAAATTTGGATGTTCGTTGACTAGAGGTTGAAAAAGATGGTTCGGTAAGTTTTACTTCATCAATATTAATTTGAAAAATTTTAAGCAAATTAATTATATCTTTTTCCGAAGAGGTTTCATTAAATGATATGTTGATTCTTCCATTAGAATAATGCCATTCAATATTATTTTCTAATGCGGCTTCAGTCCAAGCCTTTGCGTTTTGGTTCTCGAACGAAATCGTATCAAAAATGTCTTGTGTATCAACCTTTATATTGTTTTTTATTAATTGGTTTCTAACAAACTCTGCTTTTGATTTTATTGTTTTTGCTATGTTTGATAGTCCATCAGGGCCATGATAAACCGCATAAAATGAGTTTATTATTGCAAGTAAAGATTGCGCTGTGCAAATGTTTGATGTTGCTTTCTCTCTGCGAATATGTTGTTCACGTGTCTGAAGTGCCATTCGATATGCTGGATTTCCATGAATGTCTTGGGAAAGGCCAATGATTCGCCCCGGCATTAGTCTTGTAAACTTATCTTTGCATGCTAAAAAAGCTGCTGCTGGTCCGCCAAAACCCATTGGGATTCCAAGTCGTTGACCGCTTCCTATGCAAATATCCGCACCAAGTTCAGCCGCTGACTTGTAAATGCAAAGTGCAAGTAAATCACAATTTAGAATTGTAATGACTTGGTTAGATTTGGCTTTGGCTATGACTTCAGAAAGATGGTTAAAATCCCCATTAGATTTGAATTGTTTACAGACAATGGCCGCATATTCTTCATTTAATGCGACGTCGTTGATCTTACCTTCAATAATTTGTAAGTCAAGGTATTTAAATCTGGTTTTTATAACATTGCGATTGTGAGAGTTTATTGATTTTGATAAAAAAACTTTTTTTCTTTTTCCATTAAAACTTTGGTAAGCCATAAATATAGCTTCAGAAGTAGCATTTCCTTCGTCAAGAAGAGATGCGTTTGCGATGGGAAGTCCCGTAAGTTCTGTTATTAAGGTTTGAAAATTAAATAATGCTTCTAGCCTACCTTGTGAAATTTCGGCTTGGTATGGTGTGTATTGTGTGTACCAAGATGGGTTTTCAAGAATATTTCTTCGAATGACTGCGGGACAATAGTTAGGATAAAACCCTTCACCAATAAAATTTAGGGTGGGGGTATTTTGATTTCCCAATTCTTGAATGTGTTTTTCAAACTCCTGCTCTGTTATGGGGAGAGAGTTTGGTAATTCATACGCAATGTTCTGAGCCATCGCATTTTTACACAATGTTTCAATACTTGATTCACCAATTGTTTCAAGCATTTTATTTTCAGATGTTTGGGTGATTCCAATATGTCGTGTTTCAAAATTCATAAATTGATCTTATCACTCAAGTTGAATTAGTTAAAGTTTCTGCTTAAATGGAGCTTTAAAAAAAATCAATGGATAGATTATGGCAACCATGAGTGTTAATGAGCCCATAATAAGATACATGATGTCAATTTTATTATAAAAAATGCTTAATATGAATAACGGTCCAGCTATTCTTGCGATACTATTAATGCTTTCGTAAATACCCAGAATGAATCCTTTTTTGTTTTCTTCATTTGAAAGTTCAGCTGGTATATGAGTGTTTAATATTGCTACCCCAAAAATTAGTAATGTTAATGATGCCAAAGAAAATAGTACTGAATTTAAAAGGCTGCTAAGTATTAATCCAGAGCCCATTGATACCAACGATATCATTGTTGCTTTTTGAATTGGTTTAATTGAAAACTTTGTCATGCTACCTTGAACTAAAAATGCAACAACGCCAATAATTAAAAACATGATACTATTTTCTTTTGGATTGAACTTGAACTTAAATTCAGTATAAATAGAAAAACTGGTTTCAAATCCTGAAAAAATAATCATTCCAAAAAAAGAAGCAAATAGTAAAATAATTGCAATAGGGGATATTTCTTTGATATTTTTAGCAAACGCTTGGCGATTGGTTGTGATTTTATTTTCTGGTTCTTTTAAAAAAATTACTGTTAAGAGTACAGAAGTGAGGGATAAAAAAGCGCCAAGGTATCCAGCAATACTAAAGTCGGTTGATATTGCGTAGCAAAAACTGCCAATAGCCGGCCCGAATATAAATCCTGTTCCGAATGCAATACCAATAATGGCCATGGCTTTTGAGCGATGATCTTGTGATGTTATATCGCTTAAGTAAGCTCGAGCTACAGCGATGTTGCCTCCTGTAAATCCGTCGATGAGACGCGAGACTAAAATTAATGCGTAGCTCGATGCGTTGGCTAATACTAAATATGAAAGGATGGTTCCTATTTTACTAATAATTAATATCGGTTTTCTGCCAAATCGATCCGATAATTGGCCGAGTAGTGGGGCTGAAAAAAATTGAGCAATAGAATAACTTGATAAAAGTAGTCCAAGCAATACTCCAGAATTCGTAAACTTGTGACTAATTTGAGGTAAAACTGGAATGATTAAACCAAAACCAATAAGCTCTGTTGCAACAAGCAAGAAAACAATAATGTAATTTTTTTTCATAAACTACTTAAATATTGGAATGATTTAGTGATTATTACAAGTCTTTGATGGCTAGATTAAAATGACTTTTATTGAATGAATTTTTCCAATTTTATTATTTGATCTGGTTCCCCCATAGTAATAATAATCATATTCTCTTGAATTTTATCATCAAACTTTGGGGCATAGTTATAGGCTTGAGAAATGGGGTCTTGAAAAGCAATGACTTGTAATCCGATCTTTTTTCTTAAATCAAGTTCTTGGAGCTCTTTTCCAATGGTCCATGAATTTTTAGGTATCGTGATTTCTTCTATTCGTAAGTTTTTTTTGTCCCTTAACATATTGTCTAAAAAGCCGACAACTTTTGGGCGCACCATTTCTGATACCAGTCTCAAGGCGCCAATAAATTGAGGTGGTACAATTGATGTTGCTCCTGCACGAATTAATTTTCGTTTATTTTCCAGGTTCATTATTTTGGATATTATTCTAATTTTTGGGTTTAGTTGTTTGGCGGTAATGGTTAAAAAAA